>JBBPYT010000269.1:0-4057 GCA_038199665.1 Hyphomicrobiales bacterium | reverse complement strand
GGTCCGTGGCCGCGCGCGGCGAGCTCCCCAGGTCGTGGCGCGGCGCCGAGCCGCCCGGTGACGATGGCGTCTCCGGCTGCGTTTCGTTCCTGCCTGCCTCGTAACGATACGGTCGGCGCGTGGCCGCCACGAGGTGTGCCGGGGCATTCATGTACGACATCAAATGGGTTCGGGACAATGCGGCGGCTTTCGACGAAGGGCGAGGCAAACGCGGACTGCCGCCGCTCAGCAGAGCCTTGATCGATCTCGACGAGAGGCGGCGTGCGTCGATCGCCAAGCTCCAGGCCGCGCAGGAGCGACGCAACGTGGCCGCCAGGGAAATCGGCCAGGCCATGGGGCGGAAGGACGCCGCCACCGCCGAACGGCTCAAGGCCGAGGTTGCCCAGCTCAAAGTCGATTTCGCATTGCTCGAAGCCGGCGAACGCGACAGCACGGCCGCCCTGAACGAGGCTCTGTCCGAGATCCCCAACCTGCCGCTCGAGGATGTGCCGGTGGGAAAGGACGAGCACGGCAATGTGGAAGTGCGGCGGTTCGGCGTGCTTCCGGCTTTTCCGGAGGGCTTCGTCCCGAAGGAACATTTCGTTCTCGGGGAAGCGCTCGGGCTCATGGATTTCGACGCCGCGGCGAAGCTTTCCGGGTCACGTTTCGTCGTGCTGCGTGGTGGCCTGGCTCGGCTTGAGCGAGCCCTCGGCCAGTTCATGCTCGATCTGCACACGGGGGAACACGGCTACGAGGAGATCGACCCGCCGCTGCTCGTCCGGGATGCTGCAATGTTCGGCACTGCGCAGCTGCCCAAGTTCCGCGACGATCAGTTTCGGGCCGGGGAAGAGTATTGGCTGATCCCCACGGCGGAGGTGCCGCTCACCAATCTGGTTCGCGAGCGTGTGGTCGACGAAGCGCAGTTGCCGCTACGCTTCACCGCACTGACCCCCTCCTTTCGTGCCGAAGCCGGCGCGGCGGGCCGGGACACGCGCGGCATGATAAGGCAGCATCAATTCGCCAAGGTCGAACTGGTTTCGATCACCACGCCGGAAACCTCGCTCGCCGAGCACGAGCGCATGACGGCCTGCGCCGAGGAGGTTCTCAAGCGGCTCGGGCTGCATTATCGCGTGATGCTCCTGTGTGCGGGCGATATGGGCTTTGCGTCGCGCAAGACCTATGACATCGAGGTTTGGCTGCCCGGGCAGGGAACATTCAGGGAGATTTCTTCCTGTTCGGTGTGCGGCGATTTCCAGGCCCGCCGCATGGATGCGCGCTACCGTTCTCACGGGGCGAAATCACCCCGGTTCGTGCACAGCCTCAACGGATCGGGGGTCGCGGTCGGTCGCGCGCTCGTCGCAGTTCTCGAACATTATCAGAACCCGGACGGTTCGATCACGGTGCCCGAGATCTTGTGGCCTTACATGGGCGGCGTGCGACGCATCGAACGCGGGAAGACTTGAGTCCGAAAGCCAGGGGTGAAATGCGCGTCCTCATAACCAATGACGATGGAATACATGCTCCCGGACTTGTCGTTCTGGAGCGAATCGCAAAATCCATTTCCGACGATGTCTACGTGGTGGCGCCCGAAACCGACCAGTCGGGCGTGGCCCATTCCCTTTCGCTCAACGACCCGCTCCGCCTGCGCGAGATTTCTCCGCGACATTACGCCGTGAAGGGGACGCCCACCGACTGCGTGATCATGGGCGTTCGCTCGATTCTGGCCAAATCGAAGCCCGACCTCATTCTGTCCGGCATCAACCGCGGACAGAACGTCGCGGAAGATGTCACCTATTCGGGCACGATCGCCGGCGCGATGGAAGGCACTCTCCTCGGCATCCCGTCCATTGCGCTCAGCCAAGCCTATGGGGTCGGAACAGGGCGCAAGCACCTCCATTGGGACTGCGCCGAAGCTCATGCGGCGACCTTGATCCGCAAGGTGCTCTGCGAGGGCATTCCGCGCGACATTCTCATCAACATCAACTTCCCGGATTGCCCGCCCGAGACCGTGGCCGGCCTTGCCATAACGGTCCAGGGCAAGCGCGATACGGCGCTGATGCAGGTGCAGGAGCGGGAGGACGGGCGCGGCAACCCGTACTTCTGGATCGGCTTCGCTCGGGGGGATTTCACGCCTGGGGCCGGCACGGATCTGGAAGCGCTGAAACACGACAAGATTTCCCTGACCCCACTACGGCTCGATCTGACCGATGCAACCACACGAGATCGTTACATCCGTGCCCTCGGATGACCTGAGCGGAAGCGCAGCACCGCGTCCTGGGAGCTTCATTGGCCCGGGCGCGGAAGCCACTGCCGAATTTCTGCTTCGCTTGCGGGCCAAGGGGGTACGCGACCTCGCCGTTTTGCGAGCGCTGGAGGCCGTCCCGCGCGAGATCTTCACGCCCCACCGCTATGCCGATCTCGCCACCAGGGACGTGGCCCTGCCGATCGCCTGCGGGCAGACCATGTCTGAGCCGTTCGTGGTCGCCCGCATGCTGGAAGCCCTCGCACCAACGCCGGCAAGCCGCGTCCTGGAAATCGGCGCGGGGTCGGGCTACACCAGTGCCATCCTGGCGCGCTTAGCCCTGGAGGTGCTGGCGATCGAGCGATACCGGAGCCTCGCGACGCAGGCTCGCGCCCGGCTAGAGGCGCTCGGCATCACCAATGCGGCGGTGGTCTGGGGCGACGGGATGGCTGTGCCGCCGGCCGTAGGAATTTTCGACCGGCTTCTGATCCATGCCGTCGTCGAGGATGTGCCCCCCTCACTGACGGATCGCATGGCTGCGGACGGCGTCATGGTTTACGCGCGACCCGCCGACAGCGGATCGGGAATGGGGCAGCATCTGGTCCGCGCGGCCCAAACCCAGGACGGCAAGTGGGTCGAAAGCCCGATCTGTCCGTCACGCCTGCGCCCCCTCGACGCCGGTTTGTCTCAGGGGCTTTGAATGTGGAGTGCTACATGACCTCTGCGGGCCGAAAGTCCTAACAGCAGGTAAAAGCCATCAGGTTTGCGGCGATCGATTAAAGTTTCTGAGAAATCTTCAGAAGTGGATTCATCTTAAACCGTCCCTTAACCGGCGTGGCATCTTATGTCGTCCCATTGAGGCCGCGTGACGTGGATGGTCTGCTGATGAGTAAGCTGATGTCGCCCGGGCAAAGTCGGCTCGCGATCCAGATTTGTGCCGCAAGTGCCGTTGCGGCACTGTTGAGCGGGTGTTCTTCCGACGCCAGCCGTTTCAACGATCCTTTCGGCAATCCGTTTTCGACGGCGTCAACGACGGCCAAGCCGCAGCACGTCGCGTCGAGCAAGCCGCTTGGTGCCGGACGGACTCCGCCGGTTGTCGCCCAGGCCTTGCCACCACGGCCGACGACCGTAGCCAGCGCCGCCCCGACAAGCCCGAAAGGTTCGGCCATTTCCAACGAATCGACCGGCTCGATCGAGCCGTCGCATTCCGCCGCCGGCGCTTCGTTTGGCGGCTGGTCTTCGTCGGGCGGCGCCTCAATCGTCGTTGCCCAGGGTGACACGGCGGAGGTCCTATCCAAGCGCTATGGCGTGCCGCAGAACGTATTGCTGCAGGTCAACGGCCTGAAGGGTCCGGCCGAACTGCAGCCGGGCGCCAGCATCGTCGTGCCGATCTACAATGCGACCGCGACCGCTCAGGCCGCGCCCGGTGCAACGAGAGTCGCTTCCGCGGCCCAGGCGCATTCGCGGTCGGTCCCGTCCGCCAAGGTTGCACGGGTTGCCACTGCGACCACGGTCGCAGCGCACGGGACAGCGGGCCCGAAGGCATCCGGAGTCGCAGCGACGCGGACCGCGAAGCTTGAGCCCATGCGCGCCGCGGCCGAACCTCGAACCAAGAACAAGATGGCGCCGGCTCGGCTCGTCGCTGCGGCTTCGGCTCGCCTCGTTAAAGGCGCGTCCCCGCTCAAAACCGCCGCTCTGGAGCCGACATCCAACACGAAGTCCTCGGCAAAAATCGCGGCCGTGCCGCAGCCCGTTAAGACCCCCTCGATAGCGGCCCAGCCGGTCAGGACCGCAGCTGTCAAGACAGCACCCGTCAAGACCATGCCGGTCAAGGTC
>JBBPYT010000268.1:0-7975 GCA_038199665.1 Hyphomicrobiales bacterium | reverse complement strand
GGTCCGCCGCACTGATTCAGCTCCCAGCCGATTCGCATAGCCCCAACGAGTCCCGGTCAATGCGAGTTGGTATAAGGCTACCGGCTCACGCCGGGGATATGCGTGGTTTCAAAGCCGAACCCCGCGTGCTGGCAGATCACCGGCAACAGCCGCTCGAGCGCGTGCAGCATGGTGCCGTCGATCGGCACGGGCTCTTCGGGGTAATCCTCCCATCCGAGCTTAAGGTCGAACAGCGGCTTCAAGGCGGGTGGGCGCGCCCAGAACATGGTGCCGATCGGAAAATCGATGAACTTGGGCACCACCATCGTGGGGTTCATGCGGGCCGCGAGGGCGACCGCAAGGTCGCGGTCGAGGCTCCAGCCGGTCAGGTTGGGGTCCTCGGGAAAGACGAGGCCGAGCTTTTCGTCGCCCGCGAAGCGCCCGAGGATGATGTCGACCATCGGGAACTTGTCGCCGATCAGGTGCTGCAGCAGGAACTCGTGCCAACGGACACCGAGATCCGCGCTCAGACCGACGGAGGTCAGGGCCAGGCTTCTCTTGCCGTGAAAATGCCCGACCAGGTCGTAGCTCTGCAACTCGTCGGCCAACAGGGTCAGCATGGGCCCAATGTCGCGCCCGCGGTTCGGACAGGTGCGAACCTCGACCGGACCCCGGTCGTAAGCGGCGAAGCGCCGCGTCAGGTCGGCCGCTCTGTCGTCCGACGTGGTGGTGACCAAGAGGTTCAACGCGGCTTGGTTCGCCGCAAGATTGGCCAAAATTCCATCGGCGAGTTCGGGATAGTGCAGGTGGAGGTGCAGCGCCGTGCGGAGCGTCCGGCTCGGTCCAGGGCGAGCCCGCTCGGTCGGGATGACGACCCGATGCGACCAGGGGCCCTGGGGCTTGCCCGACCGCACCCAATGCGCCAGCGGGTTTTCGAAAGGCACTGCCTGCAGCGCCGCATGATGCTCCGCATAGATCTGCGGCACGAAGCCGAGCGCCGGCCGCCGGCAATATTGGTTGGCCTCCTGCCCCGACGCCGCCTTGCGTACATGCAACCTGATGGCTTTTTCGCGCGTCGTCGGCTCGTGAGGATTGCACCAGAGGAAGGGTGAAAAGGTAGGGTCGGCCAGCAGTGAGTCGACATCGCGTTTTTCCTGGGCCGCGATGGCCTTTGCGGTCGCGATCACCGGCTGCAGTCGCTCGATGTAGCGCCGCATCGGAAAGTCGGCGGCCGCTCTTCGCTTGAGGGCTTGCCCGACACTGGCGCGCCGCTCTTCGTCGTGCAGTAGATCCATCACGCGCTCCGCCGAAGCCGCAACGTCGAGGTAGGGAACGGCGAGCGAACGGGTCGCTTCATCGGCAGCCAGGAATTCCGAGAAACCGTTGGCGCGCTCGAAGCAAACGACCGGAACGCCGGCCAGCGCCGCATCCATCGCGACATTCGGGAAGGGGTCGAGCCGCGACGGCGAGAACAACACGTCGGCCGCCGCATAGGCTCCTGAAAGGTCATCGACGGGGTCGAGAAAGACGATGATCTTGTCGAGACCGGCACGTTTGACCTGGTCGGTGACCCAGTTGCAATAGATGCCTTCGGGATGCGGCTCCGGCACGTCGCCGATCCAAACGAAGCGGACCCGGTCCGGGCCGAGCGACTTGGCGACCGCCTGGGCGCAGGACACGAACAGGTCCACGCCCTTGCGCATCGAAATCGTGCCGAGGCCCAAGACCACGGGGCGATCGTCGGGTCCCCGCACGCGGCGGTATAGCGCGTTCCGCTTCGCGGCCGCATCGCTTTGCTGCTCGCCGGGGTTCGCGGGCGCCCGCGGCACCTCGGAGGCGCCCTGGTGGAACACGTGCTGAGTCAGGGTCGTGACCCCCGGCCAGGCATCGAGCGCCGACTGGCGCTGCACTTCGGCGTCGAAGACCACTTGCGTCGACATCATCAGCCCGGACGTCATGCCGCCGGGCGGATCAACATTGACGGCGAATTCGTGAATGAGCGAGACCGTTGGAATGAAGGTCGCGGCGAGCCCGATCAGGGCAGGATGGCACTCGATACTGTTCGCGATGGCGAAATCGATGCCGAACCGCTGGTCGAGCCCGGTGGCGAGACGCGTCATGGCGAGTGGAATCAGGGCGTTGCTCTTGAACGGACCCACAACGATTGCCGCGTCATCGAGGAACCTATCGACAAGCTCGCCGTCGCGGAGCAGGACGGCAATGACATTATGCGTTTCGCCCAGAGCGCGGACCAGATTCCAACCCAGGATGGGAGCCCCGGTCCGGGACGCCGCGTGGCACACGAGCACCGCCATGGGCTTCGCGCGATCCAGGGGACGCCTGCCATTTCGAATATGCGCATCGAGGTCGAACGCCGGTATTCTGCCTTCCGCCTTGCCGAAGCGCGCATAGTGGACGAGCAAACTCATTCTGTCCTTGGCGAGATCGGGATAGCCGTCTGCATAGATCAACGGGTCGAATCCAGCGTTGGGACGAATCCCTTTCAGTTCGCCGACCGTCGCATAATGGGCCGCCGCCTTGCGATCGCTGACACCTGTGAGCCCGGCCAGTTCTTTGTAAGCGGCCGCATCGAACATGCCGGTGCCGAGAACCCGCTGGGCTCTGGCCAAGGCTCTCGCAATCCGCGCGAGCGCCGCCATTCGGGTTTGGATGCGCCGCAACAGTGGCGAGCTGCCGAAAGATCCTCCGGCCGGCGAAACCGAATGGCTCGGCGCCGAGCCTTGCAGCTCGGCCAGACGCCGAATGAGCTCGCGATTTTCCCGCTCCAGCTCGTGGAGCCGGTTCACGGCCTGTCGCTGGCCCTGGGGTTTACCTTCAGTCAAATACGAGTGCCCTGCGTTCATCACCCGGTTTAGGCCCGGAGGCGCCGTCGATCAGACAATGTTTCGGCATCGGGCGCCCGAGCTTAGCTCGACCGAGCTTGCGCGTGCCGGTCAAGTCACCAACAGCGCCATGGCGGCTTCGTGCACGCGACGATCACCCGCCGCGATCACGGCGCCCCCGCGGGCGGCATCGCCCCCCTCCCACGTCGTGACCACGCCGCCGGCGCCCTGAACGATCGGAATCAGCGCCGCAATGTCGTAGGGCTTGAGCCCGCTCTCGATGACAAGATCGACGTGACCCGCCGCCAGCATGCAGTAGCTGTAGCAGTCGCCGCCGAAGCGGCACAATCGGGTCCGTTCCGCAACGCGGCCGAAGCCGGCACGCTCCCGCTCGCCGAGCAGGAAGGGGCTGGTCGTCATCACCGTAGCCTCGGACAGGGCCGGGCAGGTCCGGCACCGCAGATTGTGAGAGATCGACGTTCCGTGGCTGTTGAGCCCGGACCATGTCGCCCGCGCGCCGTCGCCGAAGAACCTCTCCCGGGTGAACGGCTGGTGCATGGTGCCGTACACTGGCGTACCCGCGTGTTCGAGCGCGACCAGCGTTCCCCAGGTCGGAAATCCGGAGATAAAGCTCTTGGTGCCGTCGATCGGGTCGAGCACCCAGACGTATTCGGCGTCCGGCTGGTGATCGTCGAACTCTTCGCCCACGATCCCATGGGCCGGAAAGGTTGTCAGAATCCTGTGGCGCATGGCGGTCTCGGCGGCCCGGTCGGCCTCGGTAACCGGATCGAAGCTCCCGACGGAGCCTTTATCATGCGCCCGGACGGCGGTGCGGAAGAAGGGCATGATCGCCTCGCCCGCCACCGTCGCGAGTTCGGCGACGAAGTTTTCGAAATCAACAGCCGTCATGGCTTCTCCGGAAGCTCGTTTCGCCAACGCTCCGCACAGCGGGATCCCGTCGCCCACAAGCCTTCTACATCGGACGCCGCAGGCCCGCCAAGCTGCTCGCCGATCGAAATGCGGCCCTCCGTGTTCCGGGTCTTTCGGGACTTCCGGCGCATCCACTTCCACGCGAGACCCGGAGGGGTAAGGTCGGGTCCCTTCCGGAGCGCCACCCCAACACGGTCGAAGCTTCGCGGCTCAGCACCCTCGTCGGCCAGGCCCCCTTTCTGCGGCAGCCTGACGCATGTAGCTTGTTTCCCAGCCTCAGGACTTGATTTTGTGCACTGCAAATGTCATTACTGCAGTGCGGCAATTCTTTTGCCGTATGCCCTCCTTGGGCGTTTCCTCCCTAGACTTGGGCCGCCTGTGGCAACATGGGCGGCCTCCTTTTTTTCTCCTCCTCCTACTCGGCGGCGGCGCGTTCGCCGTAAAAGCCGCCATCCGCCAAGGCGGCCAGGGCCCGCACTACCTCCGTCACGTGCCGGGTCACTTCGGCGAAGGCGGAATTTCGCAGCAGCGTGCGCTCGTCCATGTAGAGGGCGCGGTTGATTTCGATTTGCAGCGCGTGGCGATGCGCGCCCGGATTGCCGTAGCATTCCGTAATGAAACCGCCGGCATAAGGTTTGTTTCGATCGACCGCATAGCCGAACCGCTTGAATTCGTATTCAGCGGCATCGACGAACGTGCGATCGCAACTCGTGCCATAGCGGTCGCCGATGACCAGATCGGCCTTGGCGCGATCCTCGCGCGACCCAGCCCCGATGGCGCAAGCGGACGACGAGGGCATCGAATGACAGTCGATCAGCACTGTACGGCCGAACCGACGGACGGCGCGATCGGTAAGGGAGCGCAAGGCCGCATGGTACGGCTTGTGGAGATCGTCGATGCGGCGAAGCGCGTCCTCGACGGACAGGCGACGGGCATAGATTTCCTGCGAGTCGCCGACCACGCGTGCGATCGTCCCGAGCCCGCCCGCCACCCTGACCGAACGGGTGTTGGCGAAAGCCGGCAACCGCCCTTCGAACATCCGCGGGTCGAGTTCGTAAGGTTCGCGATTGACGTCCAGATAGGCGCGCGGAAACCGCGCCCGCAACAGCGGAACCCCCAAGTCGACCGAGGCGAGGAAAAGTTCGTCGACGAAAGCGTCTTCCGAGCGCCTCAGGCTCGCGGCATCGAGGCGCGCGCTTTGCAGGAACCGCGCCGGATAGACATTGCCGGAGTGAGGCGAACTCAGCACCACGCCCGAACTCAACCGCAGCGGCTCGATCACATCGAAGGGCGGATCGAGTTCGGGTTCCGACGTTTCCGGGCCGCGTCCCGTGGACGGCTCCTCACCCTGGTCCGAGGTTCCACCCATCCTATTCCCGCATCCCCGTTCTCGGTGGTCCGATCCGTTCAACCCGGGTACTGTGCCAACGCGCCGACCTCCTGTCCATGCCAGCCGGCCGAAAATCCTGCAGCTGACCGTCCGTTTGCCGCCGTCTGCAACCGTTCATCATTCTTGCGAAGTTTTCAGTGGATTCCCAACGGTCGGGGCTTATGGGACGGCAGAAATGCTGGCGATTTTACCAGCCTTTAACCCGAAACCGGCTTATGGTTAATTCAACGCCGGACGGGCCGACGGATTCGAGGAAGGAACGATGGACGCAGGCGCCGATACGCCGACCAAGATCCTGCTTGCCGAAGACGACAACGACATGCGTCGCTTTCTCGTCAAGGCGTTGCAGAATGCGGGATACACGGTGACCTCCTTCGACAATGGTCTCGCGGCCTACCATCGTCTCCGGGAAGAGCCTTTCGAACTCCTGTTGACCGACATTGTCATGCCCGAGATGGACGGGATCGAACTGGCGCGGCGCGCGACGGAACTCGATCCCGACATCAAGGTCATGTTCATCACCGGCTTTGCCGCGGTGGCGCTCAATCCGGACAACAACGCACCGCGCGATGCCAAGATCCTGTCGAAACCCTTCCATCTGAAGGATCTGGTCGGCGAAGTGCAGCGGCTGCTGGCAGCCTGATCCGGCAGGCGTCGGACCCGGGCGGTGGTCGCACCAAGGCGCGGCGGCCGAGTCCGAAACTTGTGCAGAACCCCCCGGAACGTGAGTCGCGCCGTGATTTCGGCGCGTCGATGCGGTTAACGTGCCTGGCGGGCTGCGTTGCTCAATCGATCGGCGGAAGCAGCCGAGCGCCGGGGCGGTCGCCGAACGAACGACGCTCCGATCTGACAGGCAGCAGGCTTTGGCATAGGCATGGGGTTCCGCTTTATCCACACGGCGGATTGGCAGATCGGCAAACCGTTCGGTAATGTTCCGGGCGATGCGGGCAGCGCGCTCCGCACGCAGCGGATCGCTACTGTCGGCAAGATCGCCGAACTGGCCTGCCGGCTGGGTGTCGACGCCGTGCTGGTCGCGGGCGATGCCTTCGACAGCAACCAGGTCCACGACCGGACGATCTTCCAGACCCTCGAAGCCCTGAAGGAATTCGCCGGTACCTGGGTGTTCCTGCCGGGCAACCACGATGCTGCACTCGCCCACAGCGTCTGGTCGCGCCTGCGCGCCATGAGGCCGCCCGGGAATGTACTGATTGCCGATCGGCCGGAACCGATTCTCGGCTGGCAGGGACGTGCCGCCGTGCTCCCTGCTCCCCTGCGGCGGCATCGCGAATCGCTCGACCAGACGGAGTGGTTCGACGCTGCCGGGACACCCGAAGGCATGGTCCGTATCGGCCTCGCGCATGGCAGCGTCGCGGGCCGGTTGCCGGACAAGGCGGAAGCCAGCAATTTCATCCGGGAAGATCGTGCGGAGCGCGCCGGCCTCGACTATCTGGCACTTGGCGACTGGCATGGCGCGCTCAATATAGCGCCGCGCACCTGGTATTCCGGGACCCCCGAAACGGACAGGCACCGGGCCAACGACAGCGGCTTCGTTCATGTCGTGACAGTGGAAGGGCGTCGCGCCACCGAGCGGGTCGAGGCGGTCGAGGTCGGTCATTTCCGTTGGACCAAGCTCGACATCGACCTCATAGATGGCACGTCCGCGCGCGCGCTGCAGGCCCTCGCCGATCTCGAGTGCGGGGCGTCGAGATCGGTGGTGTCCCTCCGGCTGAGCGGGACGGTCAGCCTGGCCGAACGGCAGAGGCTGTTGACGGAACTGGGCCGCTGGGAGGCGCGGTTCCATCATCTCGATGTCGACGACGCCGACCTGATCGACGAGCCGAGCATCGACGATCTCGACGCGATCGATACCGCGGGCTTTGTCCGCCTCGCGGTCGAACGGCTGAAAGCGAAAGCCGCCGACCCGCAGGACCCCGAGCGTCAGGCGGCACGGGTCGCGCTTCGCCTGGTCTACCTCGACCACGTCAACCACGGCTGAGCCGAACTCGTTTCGGTCGCCAACGGAATCCAGACATGCAGTTCCGGCGAATCGAGATCCGCGACTTCAGAAAGCTGGGACAAGCGGGGATCGACGACATCGGCGACGGGCTGAGCGTGATCGTCGGCGACAACGAAGCCGGCAAATCGACCGTTCTGGCGGCTTTGCGGGCCGTGCTGTTCGAGCGGCATCGCGTCAGCGGCGATGTCGTCAGGCGCATGCTGCCCTACGGCCAGAACGTTCGGCCGGAAGTCGCGATCGAGTTCGATCTGAAAGGGGCGCATTGGCGACTGCGCAAAGCGTTCAACCAACGCCAGGAGGCCGAGCTCGTCGGCCCGGGCGAACGAATCACCGGGGACGCGGTGGAAGACCGCTTGGCGGAACTGTTCACTTTCACGCCGCCCGGACGGGGCGAGTCGAAGCGCAACGAACATCAAGGCATCTACGGGCTGCTTTGGGTGGAACAGGGCCGTTCGCACCACTCGCTCGGGGTTGGCGGCGGCAGGGACACCCTGGCTTCCGCGCTCGAAGGGGAAATCGGCCAGGTGATCGGAGGCGATCGCGGCCGCGCGCTCCTCTCCGCCGCAACCGGACGAAAGGAGATGCTCTGGGGCCGCAACGATAAGCCGCGCGGCGACTACCGCCAGCTCGCCGAACAGATCGACCAGCTGCAAGACCGGCGCACGACCCTGCAGGAGAGTCTTCGCCAGCACGAGGCCCAGGTGGCGGCTCTGAGCGTCAGGGAAGAGGCCCTGGCCCGCCACAAGCGCGACGAGAGGCTGCAGAAGGCGATCGAGGCCGCACAGGCGACCAAAGACGCCCTCATCCGCGCGCAAG
>JBBPYT010000267.1:0-3158 GCA_038199665.1 Hyphomicrobiales bacterium | reverse complement strand
GGACGCCGTATCGAAACAGGATCCCAGGCGGGCCAGCAGATCGAGCACCTCGGGCGCCGGATTGGCCTTCACGGCATAGAAGACGCGCGTGTCGGGCAGGGCCTTGGCAAAAGACGTGTAGTTGTCGCGCACGACGTCGAGGTCGAGCACCATGCAGGGCCCATCTTCACGGCGGTTGCGGAGGAAGTCGACGATACGGTCGGTCAAGGCGGCATCCCTTCTGGCGCGGTCGGGCCGCGCCTGTCGCGGTTTCCCGCGGCTGGAGCGAACAAAGGGTGCGGAGGCAAGGGATGCCGTCGGCTCGCGCGATGGAAACGCGAACACGGGGGCAGGAATGGCCAACCGCGACCGGTAGACTTGCTTCTCACGGTGAGGCCGTGGGATGCGAATCCGCCGATCAGATGCTGCGCCGTCGGCTAACGCGAAAAACGACCGGAGCCGCTCTCGTGAATAGCCATCGATTGGAAAGGGAGATCCCCCTCCGCACACCCGGCAAGATAGACAAGCCTCTTCGGTACGCCGACCTTTGGAGGATCGACAGAGACGAAAAAGCCCGGTCCGTCGTTGCTTTGAGTCGCGTCCCCCGTTTGGCGGGGTTCGCCGGTTCGCCTCCGGCTGCCGGTACTTCCTGGCGGTTAATCGGCCTCTTGTCCGAACCCCGCCAACCGACACACGACCACAGGCACGTGCGAAATTGGGCAGAACGGTAGATAGGGAAAACAGAGTCGGGATACAAGTGTTTTCTTGGATTTATTTGGTGCGTTCCCGGTATCGCTAACGCTCGGAGCGACCGAGGAAATTTACGATTTGTAAGAACCCGGAGCTGTCGGCCGTGTGTGGGTGAAACCGGACAGCTTTTCGAGTGCGATCCGGCAGCCCTATCGGGATCGGGTGAAACAACGTCGGCCCGCCATTTTTTCTGCGGAGTTCCCGCAAAGGCGAGCAAGTCCCCAACCGTCCCTGAGAGACCTACTGCAGGATCGGCCAAGCGATCGGCCAATTCGGCTGCCGATTATGCCACAAGCGTTTATGATCAATGTCGTAGTGGGAAAGCAGATCGGCCAAAGACCATGCTTGAAACCGTTGAGCGCATCGAGCCGGCTCGTCTGGAGGTCATTCCCGAAGCGATTTCGGATCGTGTTGCGGAGCTTTCGGCCACAACCTCGGTCCTGGGGCACGCGCGGCGTGTGCTGAATGACCTCGTGACGCAAGGCTTGCTGGGCTCCGCTACCCCAAAAGGGGCGGTCTCACTCAAATTTCCGGTCGCTGCACTCGATGTGCTGTTTCCGCGGCTGTTTGCGAAAGGCTGAGCCGCTATCAATCCGCCCGCAGCACCATGTCGTCGCGATGGATCATCTCGGCTCGCCCCGCGATGCCGAGCACGGTTTCGATCTCGCGCGAATTGCGTCCGACGAGGCGCACCGCATGGGCGGCATCGTAAGCGACGAGGCCGCGGCCGATTTCCTGCCCGTCGGGGTCGTGAATGCGCACGCAGTCACCGCGCGCGAAGGCACCGGCCACGCGGGTCACGCCGGCCGGCAGCAGGCTGGCGCCGCTGCCGAGCGCCCGCACCGCGCCGGCATCGATTTCCACCAGGCCGCGCGGCTCGAGCGCGCCGGCGATCCAGACCTTGCGGGATGCGACCGGGTTCGACGCGGTGGTGAACCAGGTGCAGCGCGCGCCGGCGCGGATACGGCTGACCGGGTTCGGTACTCGGCCGTCGGCGATCACCATGTGGGTGCCCCCCGCGGTGGCGATCTTCGCCGCCTCGATCTTGGTTCGCATTCCGCCGCGCGACAGGTCCGAGGCGGCGCCACCCGCCATGGCCTCGACGGCGGCGTCGATCCGCGCCACCACCGGGACCAAGGTGGCGTTCGCGTCCTGCGCCGGCGGCGCCGTATAAAGCCCGTCGATGTCCGACAGGAGAATCAGCAGGTCGGCGCTGATCATGGTGGCGACCCGCGCCGCCAGCCGGTCGTTGTCGCCGTAGCGGATCTCGCTGGTCGCGACGGTGTCGTTTTCGTTGATGATCGGCACGGATCCGAGGAGCAGCAATCGGGCCAGGGTTTCGCGGGCGTTGAGGTAGCGCCGCCGCTCCTCCGTATCCCCCAGGGTCAGCAGGATCTGGCCGGCCGTGATGCCGCGTTCGGCGAGCACTTCGGCCCAGGTCCGAGCCAGCGCGATCTGGCCGACAGCCGCCGCGGCTTGGCTGTCTTCGAGCTTCAGGGCGCCGGACGGCAGTTTCAAGACCGTGCGGCCGAGCGCGATGGCGCCCGACGACACGACGAGCACGTCGGCGCCGCTGCCGTGCAGCGCGGCAATGTCGTCCGCCAATGCTTCGAGCCAGGCCCGTTTGACGCGGCCGGCGCGGCTGTCGACCACGAGCGAGGATCCGACCTTGATGACGATGCGCCTGAACCGGTCGAGCGAAGGAAACATGAGGACCCTGGCCGCCGAAGAACGAAGGTCGCGCCTTCACCCCCCGGCGGCGCTTTGTCAAGCCCAAGAACGTCATCGCTGCGGGAATTGGCGCACCGGCATAAGAAAGCGAACAGTTCCATCGGTTCGGGAACCGCGAAGCGCTTCCCGTCGAACCCGCTTCCGCTAGGTCGGGGGCGTTTCGGCATGGCTTGGCGGTCGCCCACAAGTCCCGCCGGCAACTAGGCACGGCTTGCAAGGCCGGCTGCCGGCGGATCGGACCGACGAGATCAGGATCGAGCGGGGCTCATCGTCCCGACCCCGACGAGCCCGAGCTCGCCCCGGCGCCCTGCATCGTGTCGGGCTTGCGCTGCGAGGCGGCCGTCAGGCTTTGCCCCGACCCTGGGGAATTTCCCGCAACCTCGAGCGCTTCGGCGCCGAGTTCGATCCAATCCGGTCAGGGATGCGCGGCGGTTTCCCCGCGCTTGGCGCTGCCCTGCATGCCGCCGCTGCCGATCTGAATGCGCCGGGTCCGTTCCTGGTCCCCGCCTTTCGGCAGCGTGATGGTCAGAACGCCGTGCTCGAAATTCGCCTTGATCCGGTCGGCGCGGCCACCTCGTTGTCGCCCGCATGTGGCCGACCTATAGGGCCGCGATCGCGCGGCATGTGGGGAGCAAGCTCGGCAGCGAAAGCCGCACGCAGGCCCCGGCCGATTTGCTCAAGCCGCTGACCGAGTCCCG
>JBBPYT010000266.1:0-8697 GCA_038199665.1 Hyphomicrobiales bacterium | reverse complement strand
GATGCTTGCCCGGTCAGCATGATGATGGGGTTGTGGAAGCCGCCGGTCCGCATCACCCGGACGGCATCCTTTCCGTCCATGTCGGGCAGGGCGACGTTCATGATGACCAATTCGGGGCGATGCAGGCGGACGGCGTCGAGAGCCGCACCGGCGCTGGCGACCGAGGAGGTGGAGAATTCTTCCTCGACGGTGAGCTGCTCAGCCAGGGTTGCCCTGAGATCGTCGTCGTCGTCGACGATCAGGATCCTGCGGGCTTGAGTCATCGACGCTTCTTTCCAGCAACGAACCGCAAGACCAGGAGAAGGCTGCGGCGGCCTCGCAAAAAAGCTCCCTCGGTGCCAAAGTGCGCAAAGAACCGGCCGCGCGCAAGCGCTCTCGACGACGGCTAACAGGTGAACGAGCGTTGAATACCATGGCGCGAGCCCGCGACCCCGCTCCTGGTTCCCGACGTCCCCGCGCGCTGTGCCGACAAGGCTTGGCAGACATCCTGGCGACCAGCCTGCCTGGGCAAAGAGCCCGGGGGAAACTGGTCGCCGGCGCACAGGTCATTGCATGCGTCCTAGTCTTGGCTTCAACCTTCGGCGTCCGGCCAAAAACCGCGGCAGCGCGATCTTCATCCACGTGGCGCGTCCGGCCTGGCAGCCGACCGCCGGCTGCATTGCGATTCGGAGGAACGACCTGAGGCGTCTTCTGCCGCGGCTCTCGACGCGCACGAGATTCGTTATCCAGGCTTGAGGTGGTCTCTTCGAGGTTCGAGCCTCAGACAGAGCGAAGCAGGCTGGCAGGCCAGGCCTGCCGCGTGGAGTTGGACAAGCGAAAGACTGTTGGGATCCGCACGAACGTCGCTCGGCAAATTGTTTCCACACCGCCCGTCAGGCCGTGCTCCCTTGCCTTCGCGGTCGGCTGCAGAGCACCGTTCCGAACAGAACGGCAAGCGGGATCAAGGCCCAGAAACTTTCAAGGATGACCAGGGCCGTAGCAACGCCCCAAAGCATCGAGAAGGCCATTTCGACCAGGGCCAGCATTTTCGACTCGCGATGCCGTGCCGCAAAAGCCGAGC
The DNA here is from genome assembly GCA_038199665.1 of Hyphomicrobiales bacterium. GTDB lineage: Bacteria > Pseudomonadota > Alphaproteobacteria > Rhizobiales > Beijerinckiaceae > Lichenihabitans. Next base: position 7,637 of record JBBPYT010000266.1, on the reverse strand, counting down.
GCTTCGCCGGCTTGCCGTGCCAAAGGTGGAGCAGCACGGCTGATGCTACCCCCAGCGCAATCAACGGGAGCGTAGCTGCCGCGGCGGAGATCGAGATGGTCGCCAGCCACCCGAGCGGCAGCGCCACGATGACAAGAGTCAGCGCACCGACAGCCTCGAGCTTTCCGCGACGCAGCGCCTGGGGCGAGACCGGAGCTGTCGCGAGAAGCTCGGGAGCGTCTTCGCCCGAGAGACTCAGCCAGGTCAGGGACGAGGCGACCTGAAACGCGACCACGACGATCATTGGGCCGAGGGCGATGGCGATCGACCCACCACCCGACCATAACAGGGCCACCATGGGGGTCATGTAAAGGATCTGGAGGGCGATTTGGGACACCACCCACGGATCGCGGGAGATGAGCCTCCACTCCTTCAAACGCAGGTTGGCCATGAGACCGCCGCGGAAACGCTCGTCCCTGCCGCCGGCATCGCTTTGTCGGGCCGGCGCCAGCAGAGGTCCGCGCGAGGCCCGGGGCGCGAGGTTGGAGGCGACGCTCGCGTTGCTGGCGAAGCGATAGCCCAAAACAAGGGAAACCAGAGAGAACAGCCCGAAGGCGGCGACAAGCCAAACGGCTAGGGAACCGGGTTCGCCCATGGCGGCGCGAACTGGCAGCAAAAAAAGAGCGGCGGCCGCGTCCGGCGTGTGCCGAGGGTCGGTCAGGACCAGCGGAAAGGACGAGGGGAGAAACCTGTGCAGCTGCAGTCCCATCATGAAGGCCGCGCCGATGAAGGTCGCGAGAATCTGGGCCGCGAGCCGGGTCATTCGGGGGCCGATCAGCGCGAACAGCCCGAGAGCGCCGACAAGGCCGACCGCAGCAGCCAGCAGGGCGGCGCCGATGAGGGCAGGATAGATCGCGGCGAAACGTCCGTGCCCGGCCAGAAGACCGGCATCCGCCAACGGCACGACAAAGAAGGAGGCGGAGGTCAACGCGCCTCCCGCGACCGCGAGGGCGCGCACGAAAAGGACTTTCCTGGCCGACACCGGCGAAGAAAACATCAGCTCGAGGTCGCCCCTCGAATACAACAGCTTGGTGACGCCGTTCAGAGTTTGCGCCACCATGAGCAAAAGGACGAACAGCACGGCCGGCGCGGCCCGCGAATAAGCGGCGGACTGCGCACCTGGATCGGCCGCGAGCTTTGCGAACTGGGTCGCAATCGGCCAGGCGGCGGCATGCATGACGCAAAGCAGCACCACAAGAAGGACCGCGAGAGCGCGATCGCCGAGCGCGCTGAATGTCGCGCGGAAGTCGCGCCACGCCAGTCGGGCATCATGGGCGACGAGCCCCAGGACCGAATCGGACCGGGTATCGAAGGCCATCGCGGTCAGGCGGCCTGAGCCGGGGTGCCGGTCAGGTGCAGGAACACGTGCTCGAGCATTCCGCCGCTCGTCCCCGTGCCGGTCGCGTTGCTCTCCCCGGCGAGCGCCGCGAGCTCCGTCATGGTGCCTTCGGCAAGCAGGCGTCCCTGACGGATGATGCCGATGCGGTCGGCCAAGCGTTCGGCAACCTCAAGGATGTGGGTCGTCAAGATGACGGTGGAACCGGCGGAAACGCGGGCCGTCAGGATGTCCTTGACCTTCCTGGCACTTGCAGCGTCGAGACCGGTCAGCGGTTCGTCCAGGATGAGAAGCCGGGGATCGTGGATCAGCGCCCCCGCCAGCGCGACCTTCTGCTTCATGCCGCGCGAGAAGGTTTCGCACCTCCCGAACCGGTAGGGCCAGAGATCGAGCTGTTCGAGAAGCTCGCTCGCGCTTTGCCGCGCCAGCGCCGAACCAATACCCCACAACCCGGCGATGAAGGCCAGATATTCCAGCGGGTTGAGCTTGTCGTAGAGCATCGGGTCGTCGGGCAACCAAGCCACAATTCTCTTGGAGGCGACCGGGTCCTTGAGCGCGTCGATACCGAAGACCTTGACGGTGCCGCGGTCGGGGCGAAGTAGGCCCGCGACGATGCGCAAGGTCGTGGTCTTGCCGGCTCCGTTGGGTCCGAGCAGGGCGTAGAGCTCCCCGGATGCAACGGTCAGTTCCAGCCGGTCAACCGCTGGCGTGTTGAAGGTCTTGCACAAATCCCGCACCTCGAGAGCGGTGTCGGAGACGGGGGTTTCGGCCAGGCTGATCATGCGATCGATGGTAGCGCGCGGGACATTGCCAGTCCCTTACGGGGCGAACACAAAACGCGAGACCGACGCGCCACAGAGGGAGGAAACGTTCAGTGAAAAGACTGCACCGATGCCGCCACCCAGGCGAACGCTGGGAATGCAGTCGATCGCATCATCGGTGATCAGTGGCACGAGCCTCTTCGCGGCCCCCGATTCGGTGATGGAGCCGGTTGCTCGGCTCCTTCCTGCTGACCGCGATCAACAACGGATCGAGAAAAGCCGCTGGACCGCCTCAGAACCGCGGCGGGCTGTCCTTCACATGTTCCTCGATGATCGCAAGGTTCCGCAGGTTGGCCTTGAACCCCATGTCGAAGAGGTCGCCGATCACCGGCACGGCACCGGCGGCGGCTTCGATGCCGACATTGCGGATCATCCTGGCCAGCTTGTGGGGCGGCACGCCGAGGCGATGCGCTTCGTAGACGATGTAGAGCGAAATGCCGGTGAGCAGCGCGTCGCCCGCCGCGGGCGTGAGGCCGATCAGGCTGTTCAAACCGAAGCGGAAACGCGTTCCCGGCAGCCGGAATGCGCCGTCGATGAGCCATGCGAGCTTCTTGAGCCGGGACAGGCGCGCGGCGGCCGATGCCGCGGAGGTATAACTCGGATTGACGGCGGACCAGGTCATGATCGAGCTCCGAAAGGCTCCCGAGGAGCGATCCTGAGGTGGGGAGGAGGCCCTTCGGCGTCAATGCGTCGGCGAGCGATCATCACGTGGCCCGCATCGCGTCGCTGGACCGCATCGTTAGAATCCCACTTTCGACGGATACCCCTCCAATAGCCAAGGTTCGGCTCCTACATAAAAAGCTAATCTCTCTTTGTTTTCCTCCTCAGTTCACTTCATGCTTCGGCCAGCCTTGGCAACTTTGTTCTTCCTGACCCTGTTCCTGGTCCCGATCGCATGGCGTTCGGCGCTCTATTGGCGCGGCCCTGCCTTCGATTGGTGGAGCGCCGACCGATCCAGCACCGGCCTTCTTGAATCCCCGGCCAACCACCATGCGGCGGTGGTGCGGGTTTTCGCAGCCAGAACCGTCAGCTGGCGCGGCATTTTCGCGGTACACTCCTGGATCGTGCTGAAGGAGGAAGGTGCGCCGACCTACGAACGTTACGATCTGACGGCCTGGGGCGATCCGATCCGCGTCAACGGCTTCGCCCCGGACGGGCGATGGTTCGGCGAGATCCCCCAGTTGGTCTACGCCGCAGACGGAGCGGCAGCCGAAGCGTTGATCCCGCGTATGCGCGGCGCCATCAGGGCCTATCCGTATCGCAACCGGGGCGATTATCGGGCCTGGCCGGGCCCGAACTCCAACACTTTCGTCGCAACCGTCATGGCCGCCGTACCGGAAGCCGGGGCGGCCTTGCCGCCGACCGCGATCGGCAAGGATTATCCGCTGAAGGCTCGCGTATTCGATTGGGCGCCGTCGCGCACCGGCATCCGGGTCTCCATCGGCGGCTATTTCGGCCTGACCATGGCGTGGGTGGAAGGCGTCGAGCTGAATATTCTCGGCGGCGTCATCGGGCTCGATATCAGAAGGCTTGGACTCAAGCTGCCAGCGGTGGGGCGGATCGGCTTCTGAGCGAGACCCCGTCCAGCTCCGCTCACGACAGCTTGGCCGACGCCGGCGTTCGTCGGCCAAGCCTTGCGGGTGGAGAAGAGTCGACACATAACCCGACCATGCCGCACAACACGGGAAAGCGATGAACGCCCCCCACGCCGCCTTCGAACCGGCGCGCCGCCTGAGCCATCGCGAAATCAGATCGATCGTCATCGGTCTGATGATGGCGATGCTCTTGGCCGCGCTCGATCAGACCATCGTGGCGACGGCCATGCCGACCATCGGCCGCGACCTCGGCAATGCCGAGAACCTGCCTTGGATCGTCACGGCTTATCTGCTGGCCTCCACGGCGGTGACGCCGCTCTACGGCAAGTTCAGCGACATCCATGGACGTCGCATAACCCTGCTCGTGGCGATCATCACCTTCGTGGTCGGGTCGCTGGCTTGCGCCCTGGCCCCCACCATGGTGACGCTGGCTCTCGCCCGCGGCCTGCAAGGGATCGGCGGCGGCGGATTGATCTCGCTTGCCCAGACCATCATCGGCGACATCATGGCGCCGAAGGAAAGGGCCCGCTATCAGGTCTACATTGCCGGAGTGTTCGTGACTGCGTCCTTGGCGGGCCCATTGCTGGGAGGGTTTTTCGCGCAGCATTTGCATTGGTCGCTGATCTTCTGGATCAATCTGCCGATCGGCTTCGCGGCCTTCCTCATGACCAGCGGCAAGCTGCGGCTGCTGCCGCGCCACGAGCGGGCACACAAACTCGACTATTGGGGCGCAGCCTTCCTGGTCATCGCCTCAACGAGCCTCCTCCTCGCCTTGAGCTGGGGCGGCGTGCGCTTCGCCTGGGCCTCGATCGAGGTTCTGGCGCTTCTGGCGGGTTCGGTCGCATTCTGGGGGGCGTTCTTCGCGCGGCTGTTTCATGCGCCCGAGCCGCTCATACCCATTGCGGTCCTGTCCGATCAGGTCGTGTACAGCGCCACGCTTGCGGCGTGTTTCGCCATGGGCACCTTCATCGGCTTGACCATCTACGTGCCCATCTATCTTGAAGGCGTCATCGGGTTGAGCGCCAGCCAGTCGGGGCTCGCACTGGTGCCATTGATGCTCGGCACGGTGACGGGGGCCACCCTATCGGGCAGGTCCATGAGTCATTTCAAGCGCTACAAGTTGATGCCGCTCATCATGATGGGGATCAGCGTCGGCTGTTGCGCGATTCTGGCCCTGATGGGGCGACACATCGATCTGTGGCTGCTGGAAGTGCTCTTCATGTTCATCAGCCTTGGCCTCGGCACCATCTTGCCGCTATCGACGGTCGCGATCCAGAACACCGTACCGTTGCACCAGCTTGGCACGGCGACGGCCAGCATGAATTTCTTCCGCTCCCTTGGCGGAGCGCTGATCGTCGCGGCATTCGGCACCATCGTGCTCGGCGGCATGGGCTCCGGCGGCCATGCGGGGCAGCACGATATGGAAAGCCTGATCCGCGGTGCCGACGCGGACCATCTGGCGTCGACGTTCCGCTATGTCTTCGCCGCCGCCGACGTCGGGCTGCTGCTGGCCTGGTTCTTCCTGGCGATCCTTGAACAGCGCCCGTTGCTCGAACGCCGTGCGCCCGACCTCGAAGGAGCGCTCGGGGCCGAAGTCCCCGGCCCGATCTTCGAGTGAAGGCTCTTAGGCGAAGGACGAAGCTCCTTCACCAAGCGGAGTTTTGCTCGCTTACCGAGCCGGATAGGACCGCCGGCCGAAGGGGCCGAAAGGGTGGCGGCTGGAGCGGTCCCCGGCCGATGGAATCCTGAGGAGATTCACAAGGCTTGCAGGGTCTGATTCAAGCTGCGTGTCGGCGAAAGGAGGCGTCATGAATGGCAAGACCTTTGTCCCTTGATCTTCGCGAGCGTGTTGTGGCAGCGGTCGAGGCGGGATTGTTCTGCCATGCCGACGAAGGGAAAGTTCGTCGGTCCCATTGCCAGTTGATGTCGGCCTGGTCGCCTGCCGCGCTCGACCCCCGGAACACACACAATCAGATGGACACGCCCGATGACCGAAGCCGAGTTCGAAACGCACTATCGCCGTTACATCAGTTACCTCAACGAACGCCGTGTCGATGAGCTCGGCGAGTTTGTCCACGAAGAGCTGACCTACAACGGCGAGCCGATGACCCGCCTCGATTACCAGAATCTGATCGCCAGGAGCATCGCCGCGATCCCCGATCTCTACTTCGATGTCCGTCTTATCGTCATCAACGGCGACCAGGTCGCGTGCCGGCTGATGTTCGAATGCACGCCGCAGAGCGAGTTCCTCGGGCTGCAGCCCAACGGTAAGTCAATCGCGTTCTCGGAGCATGTTTTTTACAGGTTCCGCGACGGCAAGATTGACGAAGTGTGGTCCCTCCTCGACAAGCCGACCGTCGAGGCGCAGCTCGCCGCCTGAGCACCCAGTCGGAAACCCGGCTCCACGCATCAGTCAGGCCGAGCGGCACTCGGACCGCCGATCACAACGACGCCCCGGCGCCCGAGGCGATCACTTCGCCGAAGCCGCCGAGAATGGTGCGGGCCGTCGTACGACTTCGCCTCGGCCGGCTACGACGCTGCGTCCGCCCTAACGGTTCGCGTTCCGGGCGATCCCGGTCTCCATCTTTTCGGCCAATGCGCTTCCTGCGGCCGCGATTTCGGGACCGAAGTCCGACATTTCGTGCACTTGGCGAACCTCGATCACTTCGTTGTCCGACGCGGGGCAGCGCGACGCCCATAGGACCGCCTCTTCCTTCGATTTCACCTGGATCATCCAGTAGCCGCCCAGCACCTCGTTCGCCTCGGTAAAAGGCCCCTCGGTCACCTTCGGCTTTCCCATAGAGAACGAGATGCGCGCGCCCATCGAGGGCGGGTGGAGGCCTTCGAGCGCGAGCAGCACGCCGGCGTTCGCCAGGGATTCGTTGTATTTCATCATCGCCGCAATGGCCTTGGGGTCCGGCATGGCACCTGGGGCAGCGCTCTCGTAGCCCTTCGGAATCATCAGCATCATGAAGCGCATCGTCATCCTTCCCTGTGGTTGCGGTGTCGGTCTGGCGTCTTGGGGGCTCGACTGGATTTGACCTTCGCTCTGATCGCCCAACGAATGAGGCGCGGAGAAATCGACACGGCGGATAGACGCATTTCTCGGCGGCCGCCGCGCAAAAGCAAGCCCGAAGCTCGAACACTGGCGACGATCGATGGTCCGAAATCGGCGCCGCCGCCAGGTGTCCGCTGGATGTTTCGTTGAGTCTCGGCGGGAGGGGGAGCCCGCATCTTCGCCTCGGTAATAAGCGCGGGGCGGTAGAACCGGACCGACTTTTCGCAGCACCGGGGGCAAGGCGCTATGCCGCCGTTCCGGTTCCGATGACCGCTTCATCCAGCCGAGCCGAGCAGTTCACCCGCGCCTCCGAACATGGCAGAATGCGGGCGAGAGAGGCGCAGGCCCGGAAAGTCCTAGGCCGAATCGGGAAGGGGAGGTTCGTGGACGAGGATTTCGTCAAGGCGGCGCTCGACTATCATCGTCTGCCGCGGCCGGGAAAGCTTGCCGTCGAGCCGACCAAACGCATGGCGACGCAACGCGACCTGGCGCTTGCCTATTCTCCCGGGGTCGCGGCGGCCTGCCAAGCCATCATGGCCGATCCCGAGGCCGCCCGCGACCTGACCGCCAAGGGCAATCTCGTCGCGGTGATCTCGAACGGCACGGCCGTGCTCGGCCTCGGCAACATCGGCCCTCTCGCCGGCAAACCGGTGATGGAAGGCAAGGCCGTTCTGTTCAAGAAATTCGCCGGCATCGACGTCTTCGACATTGAAGTCGACGCCGAAGACCCGGACCTCTTCGTCGATGTGGTCGCGGCGCTCGAGCCGACGTTCGGGGCCATCAACCTC
>JBBPYT010000265.1:0-10879 GCA_038199665.1 Hyphomicrobiales bacterium | reverse complement strand
GCTCGTCGGCATCCTGCCGGCGACGGGTGGGGACATTCGCTTCGAGGGAGCCTCCATCACCCGTGCTCCCTCCCACCAGCGCGCGCGGCGCGGCATCGGCTATGTGCCTCAGGGGCGTGGGATCTTTCCGGGCCTGACCGTCCGTGACAACCTTCGTTTCGCCTGGGTTGCGGTCGGCCGCCGGGTGGGCGGAATCGACGAAGTTCTGAGCGAATTCCCACGCCTCGAAACTCTCCTGGACCGGCCAGGCGGCGCTTTGAGCGGGGGCGAACAACAGCTCCTGGCGCTTGCCCGCGCGCTGATCCAAGAGCCGAAGATCGTGCTGCTCGACGAGCCGACCGAAGGCATCCAGCCCTCGATCATCGAGGAAATCATCGAACAGTTGAAGCTGATGCGCGAGCGGCGCGGTCTTACCATGCTGCTTGTGGAGCAGAACATCGACTTCATCAGAGCCTTGTCCGATCGCGTGCTGCTCATTCAAAAGGGAACGATCGTCCGCCAGGTCGCGGCCGCGAGCCTCTCGGATTCCGCCGCAATGGGTGACTTCGGATAAGCCCTCCGACGCCGCCCTGCCTGCCCCCAGGCAGCGCAGCCGAGACCGCGTATGCAGACAAGTCTTCAGAGGAGGATTACCCGATGCCGGAAGCCATCCATTTCGAAACGCTGACCCGCATATCGGAGCAGATCCGCACTCGCCAAATCTCGTCCGTCGACGTTACGAGGTCGATGCTCGACCGCATCGAACGCCTCGACGGGTCATACCGAAGCTACACCACGGTTCTGGCGGATCGCGCCCTGGCCCAAGCCGAAGCCGCTGATCGGGAGATCGCCAAGGATATCTGGCGCGGCCCGCTGCATGGCGTGCCGATCGCCGTCAAGGACCTCTGCAATACGACGTACAGCCGAACCGGCGCCGGAACGACCATGCTCCGCAACCGGATACCTGACCATAACGCCACCGTCGTCGATCGGCTCGAGCAGGGCGGTGCCGTGGTGCTCGGCAAGCTGAGCATGACGGAAGGCGCGTATACGAGCCATCATCCCGACAATCCGTCGCCTTTGAACCCATGGAACAAGGATCACTGGGTCGGATCGTCGTCGACGGGATCGGGGGTGGCGACCGCGGCAGGCCTTTGTTACGGATCCCTGGGCTCGGACACGGGCGGGTCGATTCGCTTTCCCTCGGCGACTTGCGGTCTGACCGGCATCAAGCCGACCTGGGGACGCGTCAGCCGTCACGGCGTTTTCCCCCTCGCGGCATCGCTCGATCACGTCGGCCCCATGACGCGCAGCGTCGCGGACGCGGCGGCGATCCTGGGCGTCATCGCCGGAGCCGACCCGAACGATCCGACCGCGCTCCAGGCCCCGGTTCCGGACTATCTGGCGGGACTCGGCCGGACGATTCGCGGCGTCTCCGTCGGCATCGACCGACGCTTCATCAGCGACGGCATCGATGAGGAGGTGGTGGAAGCGCTGCAGGAGGCCGAGCGGGTTCTTGCGGGCTTGGGAGCAAGGATCCGCGACGTCGAATTCCCCGCCACCGAGAGGCTGGTGCGCGGTTGGATTCCGTTCTGTTCCGTGGAAACCGCCATCGCCCATCGGGAGACCTACCCGGCCCGTTCGGCCGAATACGGCCCCGACCTCGCGGCCTTGATCGAACAGGGCCGCCGCATGACGGCGATCGAGCTCGGCGAGATCTTCCACGAGCGCCTGATCTTCTCCGGCGCCTTGGCCACGGTGTTCGAGGAGGTCGACCTCCTTCTGGTGCCGACCATGCCGGTTCCCGTGCCGAGCCTGACCCGGATGAGCGAGTACGGGCAGGACCCTACCGTGCTGCTGCGTATCCTGCGCTTCACGGCGCCGTTCGATTTTTCGGGCAGCCCGACCATCACGCTGCCCAGCGGCATCGATCGGGCCGGTATACCGCTGAGCATGCAGCTCGTCGGCCCTCATGTGTCCGAAGACCTTCTCTGCCGCGCCGGTCATGCGTTCCAGCAGGTCACGGATTGGCATACCCGTCGCCCTCCCGACCTCTCCTGACAGGCAATCAAGGGGCCGGGAGGAGCGCTTGCGGTCCTCCCCCCTCGAACCTGCGGCAGGGACGAGGCCTCCAACAAGCCCACCCGCCCCCAAGAGCAGAGCATGTCCGTCATCCAAACCGCCGTTTCGACCAATTCTGCCGCCTTCCGAGAAAACAGGGCCCGGATGTCGGCGCTCATCGAGGACTTCGAAGCCAAGTCCCGGGCCATCATGGCGGGAGGCGAGGAACAGGCGCGGGCCCGTCACACAGCCCGGGGCAAGCTGCTGCCGCGCGAGCGCGTGGCTCACCTGCTCGACCCCGGCTCTCCGTTTCTCGAGATCGGTCTGTTTGCCGGATGGGCCATGTACGACAGCGAGGTGCCGGCCGGAGGGCTGATTGCAGGTATCGGCCGGGTTGCGGGCCGGGAGTGCATGATCGTCTGCAACGATGCGACCGTCAAAGGCGGCACCTACTTCCCGATCACGGTGAAAAAGCACCTGCGCGCCCAGGAGATAGCTGCCCAGAACCATCTGCCTTGCGTCTACCTCGTCGATTCGGGGGGCGCGAATCTGCCGAACCAGGACGAGGTTTTCCCCGACCGCGATCACTTCGGCAGGATCTTCTTCAACCAGGCCCGGATGTCCGCGGCCGGCATTCCCCAGATTGCGGTCGTCATGGGCTCCTGCACGGCCGGCGGCGCCTATGTGCCGGCTATGGCCGACGAATCGATCATCGTGCGAGGGCAGGGCACGATCTTCCTGGCTGGTCCTCCACTCGTCAGAGCCGCGACGGGCGAGGTCGTGTCGGCCGAAGACCTCGGGGGCGCCGATCTCCATGCCCGCCAGTCCGGTGTCGCCGATCACTACGCCCTAGACGACAACCACGCCCTCGGCCTGGCTCGTCGGGCTGTCGCCGATCTGAACAGGCCGAGGCTGGTCGGGGTGGTGGAACGGCAGCCCGCCGAGGCGCCTCTCTACGACCCCGAGGAACTGCTGGGCGTGGTCCCGACCGACCTGCGCAAGAGCTACGACGTTCGCGAGGTCATCGCCCGGATCATCGATGGGTCCCGCTTCGACGAGTTCAAGAAATTGTACGGGACGACGCTCGTCTGCGGCTTCGCCCACGTCCATGGCATTCCGGTTGGCATCCTGGCCAATGCCGGAGTGCTGTTCTCCGAATCCGCCCTCAAGGGGACGCATTTCGTCGAGCTCTGCTGTCAGCGAGGCATTCCGTTGCTGTTCCTGCAGAATATCACGGGCTTCATGGTCGGGCGTCGCTACGAGGCCGGCGGCATCGCCAAGGATGGCGCCAAGCTTGTCACCGCCGTCGCAACCGCAGCCGTTCCCAAGGTCACCATGCTGATCGGCGGCTCGTTCGGAGCCGGGAATTATGGCATGTGCGGCAGGGCCTATTCGCCGCGCTTCCTGTGGACGTGGCCCAACTCGCGGATCTCGGTTATGGGGAGCGAACAGGCCGCCAGCGTGCTCGCGACCGTGAAGAAGGACGCTGCCGAGCGCCGCGGAACCACGGTCTCCGCCGAAGACGAGGCCAGGTTCAAGGCCCCCATCATCCAGCAGTTCGAAACGCAAGGCCATCCGCTCTACGCCTCCGCCCGGCTCTGGGATGACGGGATCATCGACCCGGTTCGCAGCCGCGATGTCCTGGGGCTCAGTCTCGCGGCCGCCCTCAACGCGCCGATCGAGCCGACCCGGTTCGGCGTCTTCCGGATGTAGCCCATGTTCAAGACCATACTGATCGCCAACAGGGGCGAGATCGCCGTCAGGATCGCGCAAACGGCGCGACGTCTCGGAATACGGACCGTTGCGGTCTATTCGGACGCGGATCGCGACGCGCTCCATGTGGCTGTTGCCGACGACGCCTTCCGGATCGGACCGGCCCCGGTCAGCGAAAGCTACCTGCGATCCGATGCCATTCTGGAGGCCGCCCGCAAGGCGGGGGCCGAGGCGATCCATCCCGGCTATGGCTTTTTGTCCGAAAACCCGGACTTCGTGGAAGCGACGCAGGCCGAGGGCTTGACGTTCATCGGGCCGCCCGCCGAGGCGATCAGGGCGATGGGTCTGAAGGATGCCGCCAAGGCCCTCATGGAGAACGCAGGCGTGCCGGTCGTTCCGGGATATCACGGCCGGAGCCAGGATCCAGACCGGCTGGCAGCGGAGGCCGAACGGATCGGCTATCCGGTCCTGATCAAGGCGGCGGCGGGCGGCGGCGGCAAAGGGATGCGTCGTGTCGACGAACCGGGCGCCTTCCCCGAGGCCCTGGCAGGCGCGATGCGGGAGGCCAGATCGGCTTTCGGCGAAGATCGTGTCCTCCTCGAACGCTATCTCACCCGCCCCCGGCACATCGAGATCCAGGTCTTCGCTGACCGCCACGGCAACACAATTCATCTGTTCGAGCGGGATTGCTCACTGCAAAGGCGGCATCAGAAGGTCATTGAGGAAGCCCCTGCCCCGGGCATGTCGGCCGCCATGCGCCAAGCCATGGGCTCCGCCGCGGTGAAGGCCGCGCAGGCGGTCGGCTACGAAGGCGCCGGGACGGTCGAGTTCATCGCCGACGTGTCGGACGGGCTCAGGGACGATCGCTTCTATTTCATGGAAATGAACACGCGACTCCAGGTCGAACATCCCGTGACCGAGATGATCACCGGGCTCGATCTGGTCGAATGGCAGTTTCGCGTCGCGGCGGGCGAGCGCCTGCCGAAGCGCCAGGATGAACTCGCGATCATGGGTCACGCTATCGAGGCAAGGCTTTACGCCGAGGACCCGTCCAAAGAGTTCCTGCCGCAGACGGGCCGCCTGTCGAGGCTGGCTTTCGCGGCTGGGCCGGGTATCCGGGTCGATGCCGGCGTGCGGCAGGGCGACCTCGTCACGCCGTTCTACGACCCGATGATCGCCAAGGTCATCGCCCATGCGACCACGCGGAATGCCGCCTTGGATCTGCTCGGTCAGGCGCTCAGGAAGAGTCGGGCCGAGGGTTGCGCCACGAACATGCGGTTTCTCGCCAGGCTCATCGAACAGGCGGATTTCGTGCATGGTGATTTCGACACCGGGCTGATCGGCCGGGAGCTCGGCAGCCTCATCGAAGAGCCGCCGCCGCCGATGACCGTCGTGGCATTGGCGGCGTTGGAGGCCGCTGGCCTTCTTGCTGCGCCAGCCGACACGCACCCGTTCTCGACCCTCGCGAACTTCCGCCTATGGGGGGAAGCTCAGAAGGAGGTCAGCCTCGTCAGCCGGGGCGAGATCCGGAGGCTTTCCACGGCAGCGCTGTCCGGAGGCCTTTTCCGCGTCGCAGACAACAGGGAAGCGGTGACCCTTCGCGTTCTCGAGCGGGACGGCGATGCGATACGGGTCAGTTCAAGCGAGCGGATATCCCGATTCTCGCTGGCGCGGCGAAGGGAGGTCATCACGGTTGCTTCCGATGCCGGCGAGTACCGCTTCACGATCGCCGGCGCGAATGCCGAGGCCGCCGAGGAGGACGAGGATGGCGGCATGGTGCGGGCCACTATGCCGGGACTTGTTCGCGTGCTGCATGTGACACCCGGCCAGATCGTGGCCAAGGGAGACCCGCTCGTCGTGACCGAGGCGATGAAGATGGAGCTTACTCTGTCTGCGGTGCAGGGCGGGCGCGTCGCTTTGGTGAATGTCGCGGTCGGCGACCAGGTGCAGGAAGGAGCCGTGCTGGTCACGATAGAGAGGCCCGATGATCGATCGTGAGAACAGCCCCGGTTTCGTCGAAATCTACGAAGTCGGACCGCGCGACGGGCTGCAGAACGAAAAACAGCCGATCACCACCGCGGACAAGATCCGGCTTATCGACCTTTTGTCCGGGGCGGGCTTCCGACACATCGAAGCCGCGAGTTTCGTGTCGCCCAAATGGGTGCCGCAGATGGCAGACGGCGCGGAGGTTCTGGCCGGCATCGCGAGGAGCCCCAGGGTGATCTACGCGGCGTTGGTACCCAACCTCAAGGGCTATGCCCGCGCACGCTCGGCGGGAGCCCAGGAGGTCGCCATCTTCGCGTCCGCGTCGGAGGGCTTCAGCCGAAAGAACATCAACTGCTCGATCGAGGAAAGCTTCGAGCGCTTCGCGCCGATCTGCGCCGCCGCTGCCGCCGACGGGATTTCGGTGCGCGGCTATGTGTCGTGCGTGATTGCTTGTCCCTATGATGGGCGCACGCCGCCGTTCCGGGTTGCTCAAACCGCCGCAAAACTCCTGCGGATGGGCTGCCGCGAAGCATCGCTTGGAGACACAATCGGCGTCGGAACGCCGGAAACAGTCACGGCGATGCTCCGAGCCGTCCTCGGCGAAGTTTCGTCGTCCGGGCTCGCGGGGCACTTCCACGACACGAACGGCCTTGCGACGTCGTGCATAGAGGCCGCGCTGGAGCTAGGGCTCCGCGTCTTCGACGCAGCAGTCGGGGGCGCCGGAGGTTGTCCGTACGCGCCCGGAGCCGCGGGCAATGTTGCGACGGGTCGGGTCGCTGACCTCCTCCGATCGCGAGGGTTCCAGACCGGCATCGACGCTTCCATCCTCGCCGAGGCGGAGATCCTGATGCTGCAATTGCTCGGGAGGCCGCTGTGAGCGTCAGGTTCGAGACGATACGTCTTGATTCGGATGGCCGCGGAGTGACCCGGCTTACCCTGGCCCGGCCCGACAAGCACAATGCTCTGAACGCGACGATGATCCGCGAGATCACTGCGGCTGCCGAAGTGATGGCGGCCGACGATGCCGTACGCGTCGTCGTCCTTGCCGCAGAGGGACGGAGCTTCTGTGCGGGCGGCGACCTCGACTGGATGAAACGGCAGGCCGAGAAGGATCGTGCGGGCAAGTTGCAAGAGGCAGGCGCGCTGGCGCGCATGCTGGAACGTCTCGATCGCCTGCCCAAGCTCGTCATCGGTGACGTTCGGGGTGCGGCTTACGGCGGCGGACTCGGGATCGTGTCGCTCTGCGACATCGTGTTCGCGTCCGAAAGCAGCGCCTTTGCCCTGACCGAGGTCAAGCTGGGGCTCATCCCGGCGACGATCGGTCCTTTCGTGGTGAGGCGGATCGGCGGCCCTAACGCGAGGCGGGTCATGCTCAATGCGCGGCCGTTCGGCGCGCGCGAGGCGCAGCGCATGGGACTCGTGTCGGAGATCGTCCCGGCATCGGACATCGATGCCGCGATCGAACGCGAAATCGGATTCGCGCTCGCCTGCGCTCCCGGTGCCGTCGCGGATACCAAGAGCCTCCTCCGTCGTCTTGCCGCGGGAGAAAACATCGGAGCGGAAGCAACGTCGTCCCTGCTCGTCGACCGCTGGGAATCCGGGGAAGCGAAAGCCGGGATTTCGGCCTTCTTCTCGCGAAGCAAGCCGCACTGGTTCGTCGAGTAGGCGGCATGCTGAGCGCGACCCTCACAGCTGCTGCGAGGACGGAGTTTACGCTCCCCGGCAGCATTGGTACACAAACGAAGTAGCGCGCGATGCCAGGCCTTCAGGCGCGAGTGCATGAGCCGTGTCGCGGGTCGATTCGCAAGGAAGACCACCATGGCCCATGATGCCCCTACGGCGGCCGCTTCCGGCAAAGTCATCATCCGCAATATCGGATTGCTGCTGAGCGGAGATATGAACGCGCCCATTCTCGACGGCGACACGATCGTCGCGATTGACGGACGGATCGCCGCTGTCGGGCGCGTGAAGGATATTGATGCCGAGGGTGCCACGACCGTCATCGACGCGCATGGCTGCGCGGTCGCCCCCGGTCTCATCGACAGTCACGTGCATCCCGTGGCCGGCGATTGGACGCCACGCCAAAGCCAGCTGAACTGGATCGACTCGACGCTCCACGGCGGGGTGACGACCATGATCTCCGCGGGGGAGGTCCATACCCCGGGCCGCCCGAAGGACATCGTGGGCCTGAAGGCCATGGCGATTTTCGCTCAGCGCGCGTTCACCGCGTTCCGGCCCGGCGGGATGAAGATTCATGCCGGCGCGCCCGTGATCGAACCCGGCATGGTGGAAAACGACTTCAAGGAACTTTCTGCGGCCGGCGTAACCCTGCTCGGCGAAGTCGGTTTGGGGGGTGTCAAGGACGGAGCGACTGCCAAGCAAATGGTCAGCTGGGCGCGCAAATACGGCCTTCAATCGACCATCCATACCGGCGGGCCGTCCATTCCGGGGTCGGGCCTGATCGATGCGGCCGTGGTGCTGGAAGCCGACACCGACGTCGTCGGCCACATCAATGGCGGCCACACCGCCCTGCCCGACCGTGAGATCCGCTGTATCTGCGAGGGCTGTCGCCGTGCGCTTGAAATCGTGCACAACGGCAATGAACGCGCGGCGCTCTTTGCTCTGCGAACGGCACACGATATGGGGCAGGTCGAGCGCGTGATTCTGGGTACGGATGGTCCGGCAGGATCGGGCGTGCAGCCGCTGGGCATCTTGCGCATGATTGCCATGCTGTCCTCGCTTGGCGACGTCCCGGCCGAGGTGGTTTTCTGTTTCGGCACCGGCAATACGGCGCGGATGCGCGGGCTCGATTGCGGCATCGTCGAAGCCGGTCGATCGGCGGATTTCGTATTCCTCGACCGGCCGCAGCATTCGGCGGGCAAGACCCTTCTTGATGCCGTGCAACTCGGCGATCTGCCCGGCATCGGCATGGTGATGATCGACGGCATCGTTCGGACGGGTCGCAGCCGCAATACCCCGCCGGCCGAGCGCGTGCCGGAGGTGGTCGCTGCTTGATCAGGCTCAGCGCAAGCGCAGAAGCAAGGCCGTCAACGTCGTCCGTTCCTCGGGGTCGAGCGGCGCCAAGGTCTCTTGCGTAATGCGCGCCGCGCGGGGGACCAGTCGCCTGACGAGGTCGCGGCCGGCCTCGGTCAGAATCACCAGTCGTCGCCGGCCATCCTCGGGATCGGGTCGGGTCTCGGTCAAGGCCCTTTGCGACAGACGGTCGATCACGCCTTTGATGGTGGCGGCATCCATGACGGTGAGGCGGCCCAATAGATTTTGTGACAAAGGCCCTGCCTCATAAAGCTTCGCAAGAGCCGCGAATTGCGTCGCCGTCACTTCAGCATCGACGCCGGCCGCGAAGATGGCCGAGTGGCGCTGCGCAACCTGGCGCAGGATGAAACCGATCTGTTCGTCGAGCACATAGGCTGCTTCTGCCGGGTGCTGTGCTTTCGGGATGACGGTGTCGTTCATCAAGTCCAACATGCGGAACGGGAATCACGGTGCCAGAAAGGCTTCGCAAGTTTCCGGGTTGGCTTCGATCTCCGCGATCGTTCCGGCAAAACGGAGCTGGCCGTGCTCGATGACGACCGCGCGATCCGAAATGACGCGGGCGAAATGCAGGTTCTGCTCCGAGAGCAGGATGCTCAAGCCGTCCCGCTTCAAAGCGAGAATCGCATGTGCCATGCCCTCGACAACCTTCGGCGCCAAGCCCTCCGACGGCTCGTCGAGGAGAACGAGACTTGGATTGCCCATCAGGGAGCGGGCGATCGTCAGCATCTGCTGCTCGCCGCCGCTCATCGCCCCGCCGGGACGCTGGCGCATCGCGCCAAGACTCGGGAACAAAGCGTACAGGCGTTCAGGAGTCCAATGCGGTGCCCCCGCACGGGGCGACTGCCTGCCGACTTCCAGATTTTCCTCCACCGTGAGTTCGGCGAAGATCCGCCGGTCTTCCGGCACGAAGGCGAGGCCCCGCCGCACGATGTCATAGGTCGGCAGATCCGAGACGTCGGTGCCCTCGAAGGTAATGCGCCCCTTGCGGCGCGCCAGCAATCCGGCAATCGCCCGGAACGTCGTGGACTTCCCGGCGCCGTTGCGCCCGAGAAGCGCAACCACCTCCCCGGCCGCCACCTCCAAGTTGATATCGAACAGGATTTGGGCTCGGCCATACCAAGCCTTGAGATCGGACACTCGCAGTCTCATGGGCTCACCGCCGCTTCCGGCCGTTTGGCACCGAGGCCCTCCCCCAGATAGGTCGCCCGCACGCGCTCGTCCCGTCGCACGGTCTCGGGCGCACCTAGGGCGATGATCTCGCCGCGGTTCAACACCATCACACGATCGGCGTGTTCGAACACGATGTCCATGTCATGCTCGGTGAACAGGACACCGATGCCGCGTTCGCGGGCGAGCGCCGCCGTGAACTTCATCATAGCCTTGCGTTCCGCCAAGGCCATGCCGGCGGTCGGCTCGTCCATGAGCAGCAACGACGGCTCGTTGGTCAGGGCCACCGCAAGCTCGAGCCGTTTGAGGTCGCCATACGCAAGTTCGGCGCACGCACGCTCGGCCTGCCTCCCCAGGCCGACCGAGTCCAGCAATGCCGCGGCCTCCGCGCGAACGGAGCGCCCTGCGACCCCGAAGGGGCGCACGAGACGGCCCCCATAAGACAATAAGGCAGTTTGGACGTTCTCCCGGACTGTCATGGAGCTGAAGGCCGCGGTGATCTGGAACGTTCGGCCCACGCCGCGCGCCCACATGCTGCGGGGGGACAGGCCCGTGACCGGCTTGCCCTTGAGGCGGATCGTGCCGGCATCCGGCTTGATCTGACCGTTCAGCATGTTGAAGCAGGTCGATTTGCCTGCCCCGTTCGGGCCGATAAGGGCCAGAAGTTCACCTCGGCCAAGTGCGAAGGATACGGCCTGCACGGCATGAACGCCGCCGTATGACTTGGTGAGATTCTCGACCGCGAGGAGCGGAGCGTCCGATGTCATTCAGCGCTCTCCGGCCTGGGCTGGGGTACATGGCCGGACCGCATCTGCCGCCCGGGCTGGAGTCTTTCAGCGAAGCCGACGATGCCGCTCGGGAAAGCCAGCACCAGAAACACGATCACGAGCCCGAGTACGAGCTTGGAATGGTCCGTTTG
>JBBPYT010000264.1:0-5863 GCA_038199665.1 Hyphomicrobiales bacterium | reverse complement strand
CAGCTCCACGCCTATATGCTACGGATCGCTGTTCCCTACGGGTCGCTATCGTCGCGGCAATTGCGCAAGCTCGCTCATATCGCGCGGCGATACGACCGCGGCTACGGCCACTTCACCACACGGCAGAACATTCAGTTCAATTGGCCGGCCCTGGCTGATTGCCCCGACATTCTGGCCGAACTCGCGACCGTCGAGATGCATGCGATCCAGACGTCGGGGAATTGCATCCGCAACGTGACGGCCGACCATTTCGCCGGCGCCGCCGCCGATGAAGTCGCCGACCCACGTCCCTATGCCGAGATCCTGCGGCAGTGGTCCTCTCTGCATCCCGAATATTCGTTCCTGCCGCGCAAGTTCAAGATCGCAGTGACGGGAGCGGCGCATGACCGCGCCGTGATCCAGAGCCACGACATCGGACTTCAGGTAGTGCGCAACGAGGCCGGTGAGCTCGGTTTCAAGGTCTATGTCGGCGGCGGGCTCGGGCGCACGCCGATGATCGGTTTCAAGATCCGCGAATTCCTGCCCGAGGCGGACCTTCTCGCCTACGTCGACGCTATCGTCCGCGTCTACAATCTCGAAGGCCGCCGAGACAACAAGTTCAAGGCGCGGATCAAGATCCTGGTGCACGAGAAAGGCACCGACGCGATGCGCGAGGCGGTCGAAGCGGAGTTTGCGAAGGGTCCCAAGGACCTCACCCTACCGGCCGCCGATGTCGAGCGAATTCGCGGCTATTTCGCCCCACCGGCGCTCGCGGCTCGACCTGCAACGTCGAGGACGACCGAAACGCGGCGGGCGCTGGACGAGCGCTTTGCCGCCTTCGTGGACATCAACGTGACCCAGCACAAGGTGCCGGGGCATGGCATAGTCACGATTTCGCTCAAGCCTATCGGGGGTATCCCGGGCGACGTCACGGCCGAGCAGATGGAACTGATCGCCGACCTCGCCGAACGCTATTCGCATGACGAGCTGCGGGTCTCGCACGAGCAAAATCTCGTCCTGCCGAACGTGACGCTCGACGACCTCCCGGCCGTCTATGACGCATTCAATACGGCTGGCCTGGCAACGCCCAACGCCGGGCTCGTCACCGACATCATCGCCTGCCCCGGCCTCGACTATTGCGCGCTCGCCACGGCACGGTCGATCCCGGTTGCGCAGAGAATCTCCGAGCGGTTCGGCGAGGGCGTGCGGGCGCGCGACATCGGTCCCCTGAAGATCAAGATCTCGGGCTGCATCAACGCCTGCGGCCATCACCACGTCGGCCATATCGGCATTCTGGGCCTAGACCGTAAGGGCGAGGAAACCTACCAGATCACGCTTGGCGGCTCGGGCGACGAGAACGCCTCGCTCGGCGATCTCACCGGTCCGGGCTTCTCCACCGACGATGTCGTCGACGCGGTGCAAACCGTGGTCGACACCTATCTTGGGCTTCGCCAGGATCCGAACGAGGACTTTCTGGCCGCCTATCGCCGCGTCGGCATGGCGCCCTTCAAAAAGGCCCTTTACGAACGCAACGTCGGCGCAGGGATTTGAGCCATGAGCGTGCATGATGTAACGCTGTTCGGCGACCAAATCGCCGCATCTCGCCTCGGCAAACGGTTTGCCGCGATGGAGGCGGGATCGCTGCTTCGCCTGGCGATCCGCGACCTTTTTCCCGGACGGATCGCGCTGGTGTCGAGTTTCGGCGCCGATTCGGCCGTGTTGCTGCACATGGTGGCTTCGATCGACAGAGCGACGCCGGTGATCTTCGTCGACACTGGCCACCTGTTTCCCGAAACTCTGGAATACCGCGACGAACTTACGGCTCTGCTCGGGCTCACGGACGTCCGCTCCATCCAGCCTTCGCAGGACGACCTTGCGACCCTCGATCCGGAAAGATTCCTTTGGGCGAGCGACCCCGATCGCTGCTGCGAGATCCGCAAGGTGGCGCCGCTCGCTCGGGCGATCGAGGGATATGAAGCCTGGATCACGGGCCGCAAGCGCTTCCAGAGCAGCACACGTGCCTCCCTGCCCTTGTTCGAAGCCGAGGGCGAGCGGGTGAAGATCAATCCGCTGGCCGGTTGGGACGCCAGCGAACTCATTGCCTATCTGGACCGCCATGCTTTGCCGCGACACAGAATGGTGGCGAAGAACTATGCGTCGATCGGCTGCATTCCCTGCACGTCGCCGGTCAGGCCGGGCGAAGACCCGCGCGAAGGTCGATGGCGGGGGCGCGGCAAGACCGAATGCGGTATCCACCTCGGCATTCTGAACGCCGGATCGGATATTTGATGCGCCTGTACAAGGATGGGGCGTTCGTCGAGGACACTTGGCGCGCCTTGAGCGACGATGACGCGCCCGGAGAGGTCCCGTCGATCCTGTCGCTAAGCCGCTGGAAAGGCTTGGGCGAGTCCCGCGGGGGAACCAATGCGTCGCTCGGGGTCAGGCTGGAGGCAGGCGAACCCGTGGAAGCGATTCTGCCCGACCTACACCGGCTGTCGCTGGTGGCGCTGGTCTTCCCCAAGTTCAATGACGGGCGCTCGTTCTCAAAGGCCTCCATGCTGCGGGGGCAACTTGACTTCGCGGGCGAGATCCGCGCGGTCGGCGAAGTGCTGTGGGATCAGCTCCAGCTGATGCGGCGTTGCGGTTTCGACGCATTCGAAATCGACAACGAGCCGACGTTGCGCGCCCTCGAGAGCGGCAAGAGGCCGTTCATGACCGATTTCTATCAGCCCGGCCTCGGCCCGGAGACACCGGCCGATACGCGGCGGCCTTGGCTGCGGCGGATCGGAGGCTGAATCAGGCGCTTGAGCGAGTACTTGCAGCCAGTGGCGGCACCTCTGACTGCGGCGATCACGGCATTGGTGCATCGCACCGTGGACACGCAACCGAACATCCGGCCCGCGACACATCCGGCATCCCGTCAGGCAACGGCACGTGCTCCCAGCGAAACCAGAGAGCGTCGGCGCTCGAATCGCTAAGTTTCAGTAAGCGCGCTTCTTGATGCCGACGTCGAACACCTTGCGGCATTCCGGGCTGAGCTGGGTGCGGCGGGCCCTCATGCAGGCGATGATCCGGTCCTCGTCCGGCACGGCATCGTTGCACAGACGGAAAACATCGGGCTGGCACAGGGTTTGTTCGTCGTTCGAATAGTCTCTCTGTGAAAGATCTCGCGCCGCGACAGCGCCCGCCGAGAAAGAGAACAGGACGGCCGCCAGGGCCGCGGCGCATTGCATGTTCATTGAAATATCCGTTCGCAGGCGTTGCAAAGATCCGAAAACGCCGGCAAGCCAAAACCGTTCAACGCTTCGTTTCGGTCTCGTTATCCCTTCCGGGCTCCCGGACAGTCAAGCACGGCATCGCCGCCGAGCGCGTTTTGAGGGGATGTGAGGATTGCGTGTCGCAGCCAGCGACTGCCCACCTGGCGCTCAGAACAAACCTGCCAGGAGGTTGATTGTCAGCGCCAGAATCGCCGTGTTGAAGGTGAAGGCAAGGAGGCTGTGCACCGTGCCGGTCCGCCGCATGGCCCGGGACGTAAAGGCTATGTCGGCGGTCTGCGACGCCACCCCGATCACCACTGCGAAATGCAGGAAATCCCAATAGTCCGGCAAGGCATCGCTGGGGAACTGCAAGCCACCCTGTTGGTGAGTCGTGGGATCGTCGTCGTGGTCCGGCGCGTAATATTCGTGCGCGTAATGCAACGCGAAGATCAACTGCACGACAAACCAGGACAAAGCAACGGTGCAGAAGGCAAGCACCACCCTCAGGACCTTTGCCAGACCCTGCACATCCTTCGCGGCTGAAAGCTCTACCCCGACCGCGCCAAGGCTGGCGGCAGCCGCAACGAGCACGAGCGTGAGGATCAAGCCCTGCCCTTCGTCCTGCGCGGCCGCGACGCCGCGAATGTAGGGCGCATCGCGATCCCGGAATTCAAGCAGGACGAGGGCGATGAACCATGTGCAGCCCACATCCCAGGCGAGAGTCGCGCGCGTGCTGCGGTCGAGGTCCATAGGCAGGACGGCGAGCAGCAACGCCACGAGAAGTCCGACCGCGATCGCGCTGGCGAGCCGAGGACGCGACCCGAGGGGACCGAGCCAGCGCAACGGAAAAGCACCTACGTTCATCATGAGACTTGTCTATGCGGTCGGACGCGGTTCGCCGGCGCTCCGGGCAGGGTCTCCGGACGGCGGTTCAGATGTGGACAGTGCTCGCCGCGGAACCGCGGCCAGCGAACCATCGCTGTCATCCTTAAGTCCAACCCCGGTGAGCGAAAGCGCGAAGGCGCGCTCGATGAGCCAGGCGATCTTGGCAGCGGCTCGGGACGGGACCAGGCCGTTCGGGCGGATGTTCGAAACGCAATTGCGTTCGGCGTCGCTGCGGCCGATCCGCGGCGCGATCGTCAGGTAAGCGCCTAGACTGTCGGCGGCGGACAGCCCCGGCCGCTCCCCGATGAGCACAATCATCATTCGGCTTCCAAGAAGCTGGCCGATCTCGTCCCCAAGGGCGACCCGTGCCTGCTGAGCCAGCACCATGGGGGACAGCCTGTATCCGCGCCTGTACAGCGCCGGCAGCAGTTCGTCGATCAGCGCTGCTGCATTCTGATGCACCGCGGTCGCTGAAAGCCCGTCGGCGACGACGATCGAAACATCGGGTTCGTGACGCGGCAATCCAATCAAAGCCTCCCGAGAACGGGGGGAAAGGCGACGGCCGAGATCGGGGCGGCGAAGATAGATCTCACGCGTCGGGGCCGCGCTTTCGATCGCGAGGGAGTCATGGCCTAAGCTTTGAAACGCCGCTGCGAGCACGGCAGCTTCAAAGACGGCATGAACCGCGTCGCGCGCCTGCGCGTGAGCCATGGCCAGGCCCAGAACCTGCCCGGTCGGAAGGGCGCCGCCGGCACGCCCGAGCGCCAGGCGGGCCGGGGTGATGCTCGCGAGCTTCGTCCATGGGTCCGGGATGACGGCGTTCAACGCCAGGGAGGGCAGGTCCTCGATCATTCCGCGGCCGCGAGACTCAGCAGCGGATGCGACGCGTTTTGCGGCCGAAGGCGGCCGTCCGCGCCCGTGATGCCGTTGCTGCTTAACCATGCGGCGAATTCGGGCGCCCGCTTGAGGCCCAGGAGGTCGCGAATGTAGAGTTGGTCGTGAAACGACGTGGACTGGTAGTTGAGCATCACGTCGTCGGCGCCGGGTACGCCCATGACGTAGGTGACGCCGGCTGCCGCAAGCAGCGTCAGCAGGGTGTCCATGTCGTCCGCATCGGCTTCCGCATGGTTCGTGTAGCAGACATCGCAACCGAGCGGCAGGCCCATCAGCTTGCCGCAGAAGTGGTCCTCGAGTCCTGCCCGAATGATCTGCTTGCCGTCATAGAGATATTCGGGCCCGATGAAGCCTACGACGGTGTTCACGAGCAGCGGTTCATAGCGCCGGCATACCGCATAAGCCCGCGCTTCGCAGGTTTGCTGGTCGACTCCGCCGTGCGCGTCGGCCGACAAGGCCGAGCCCTGTCCGGTTTCGAAATACATGACGTTGTCGCCCACGCTTCCGCGCTTGAGCGCCAGGGCCGCGTCGCGCGCCTCGTCCAGCAAGCGCAGGTCGACGCCGAACGAGGCATTGGCGGCTTGCGTGCCAGCCACCGACTGGAACACCAGATCGACGGGGACGCCGCGGTCGATCAGGTCGAGCGTGGTGGTCGCGTGCGTCAGCACACAGGCCTGCGTAGGGATCTCATAACGTTGGATGATGTCGTCCAACAGCCGCAACAGCTCGGCCAGAACGGCGGGCGAGTCTGAGGCGGGGTTGATGCCGATCACCGCGTCGCCGCAGCCGTACATCAGACCTTCGATGATCGTAGCCGCGATGCCGTCCCGGTCGTCGGTCGGGTGGTT
>JBBPYT010000263.1:0-6341 GCA_038199665.1 Hyphomicrobiales bacterium | reverse complement strand
GAACAGCCTTCGAAAACGCAAACGAGGCCAAGCACGACTCGCCCCAAAACCCTGATCTCGGTCGAGCTGCTGACCGAAATTTCAAACTGACCCATTACCCCCCGGCAGGGCGCACCCGAAGGCTCGTGGCGGTTCAGGTCCCCCTCGAGGTCCCGATCCGGACATCCTCCATCCGCGCATGTGCTTGCCCTTCCCTCGATGTGCTCATCGGTTTCGGGGACCGTTGTCTCAATCAAACCTCGAGCATCAGCCGCGCCGGGTCTTCGAGCCCATCCTTGACCCGAACCAGGAAGGTGACCGCCTCGCGTCCGTCAATGATCCGGTGGTCATAGGAGAGAGCCAGATACATCATCGGGCGAATCTCGATCTTGCCGCCGACCGCCACTGGCCGGTCCTGGATCTTGTGCATGCCAAGAATGCCCGACTGCGGCGCGTTCAGGATCGGCGTCGACATGAGCGAGCCGTAGATCCCGCCATTGGTGATCGTGAAGGTGCCGCGCTGCATCTCATCGATCGTCAGGTGCCCGTCGCGGGCCCGCCTGCCGAAATCGGCGATGGTCTTCTCGATCTCGGCCAGTCCGAGTTGGTCCGCGTCGCGCACCACGGGAACGACAAGGCCCTTATCGGTGCCGACCGCGATGCCGATGTGGTAGTAGTTCTTGTAGACGATGTCGGCACCGTCGATTTCCGCATTGACGGCCGGCAGTTCCTTCAAGGCTCCGACGCAGGCCTTCACGAACAGGCCCATGAAGCCGAGCTTGGCGCCGTGCTTCTTCTCGAAGACGTCCTTGTAGCGGGTCCGAAGCGCCATGACGCCGGACATGTCGACCTCGTTGAACGTGGTCAGCATGGCTGCCGTGTTTTGAGCGTCCTTGAGGCGCCGCGCGATGGTCTGGCGCAGCTTGGTCATGCGCACGCGTTCCTCGCGCGCCGAGTCATCGGCCGGAGAGGGCGCCCGGCGCACCGGGGGAGGCGCCGGTTCGGGCCGGGCCGAGCGCGCGGGTGCCGCAATCGTCGTCTCGTTCGACAAAGGTCGCGGCCTGCTTTGAGCCGCCGCCTGGAGCACGTCGCCTTTCAGAACTTGGCCGCGCCGGCCCGAGCCCTCGATTCCGGAAAGATCGATTTGCTGTTCTGTCGCGAGCTTCGCAGCCGAAGGGGCAGGCGGCATGGCATCGGAGCCACCCTTGGCGGACGAGGCCCTGGACGCGACGTCCCGCGCTTCGGTCTCCGCGGATTTGCCCGCACTCCGTGCGTTGCCGCCGGCCTGAATTTTTCCCAGCACCGCCCCTGGTTCGACAGACGCGCCGTCCTTGACGGAAATCTCGGAAAGCACACCGGCGACCGGCGCGTTGACTTCGAGCGTCACCTTGTCGGTTTCGAGCTCGACCAGCGGTTCGTCAACCCTCACGGCATCGCCGGCCGCCTTGAACCAGCGACCGACAGTCGCTTCGCTGACCGACTCTCCCAGGGTCGGAACCCGAATGTCGGTCTTCTCGCGCGCTCCCGTTCCGACGTCCTTCTTTGTGGGCTGGGTCTCCGGCTTGCCGGTCGAAACAGCGCTGCGGCTCGGCTCGTTTCTGGCGCCAGCATTGGTCTTGACCGCAACGGCGGCTTCGGCATCGATCTGGCCCAGCAACGCGCCGACCCCCACCGTTTCGCCGTCCTTGACCGTGACTTCCGACAGGACACCCGACGTCGGTGCATTGACCTCGAGTGTCACCTTGTCGGTTTCGAGCTCCACCAACGGCTCATCGGCCTTCACGGCCTCGCCCGGCTTCTTGAACCAGCGGCCGATCGTGGCTTCGCTGACCGACTCGCCAAGGGTGGGAACGCGAATCTCGGTAGCCATGGATCAAAGCCTCGATCAGTTGCGCCGCAGCGCCGGAGGGTCATCGCTATAGCGGGTGGCGCTTCGAGTGAGAATACACGATCAATTCCAGCGCCGCAGGATTCCCGGGCGCTATTGTTCGGGCCGATCCGGCGCGGCGAAGCGGCTCGGGTTCGGGACTAGACTGCGCCTCAGGCCGCGAACGCGTCGTCCATGAACGCCTTCAACTGCGACAGATGCTTCGACATCAACCCGGTGGCGGTCGCAGCCGACGCGGGCCGTCCGGCGTAGCGCGGGCGTTTTCCTTTGGCCTTGATCTGATCCAGCACCCATTCGAGGTAGGAATCGACGAAGTTCCAGGCGCCCATGTTCTTGGGCTCCTCCTGGCACCACACCACTTCCGCATTCTTGAAGCGCGACAACTCATTGACCAGCGTCTTCAAAGGGAAGGGATAAAGTTGCTCGACGCGAAGCAGGTAGACGTCGTCGATGCCGCGCTTTTCGCGTTCCTCCGACAGATCATAGTAGACCTTGCCGGAGCACAGCACGACGCGTCTGATCCTGTCGTCGGCGACGAGACTGGTCTTGACCTGCAGCCGTTCGGCATCGTCGTGCAGCACGCGATGGAAGGACGAGTCGGTCTGCATCTCGGCCAGCGAGGAAACCGCCCGCTTGTGGCGCAGCAGCGACTTCGGCGTCATCAGGATCAGCGGCTTGCGGATGTCGCGCTTCAGCTGGCGGCGCAGGATGTGAAAGTAGTTTGCCGGCGTCGTGACATTGGCGACCTGCATGTTGTCTTCGGCACACATTTGCAGGAAGCGTTCAAGACGGGCCGAGGAATGTTCGGGGCCCTGGCCCTCGTAGCCGTGCGGCAGCAGGCAGACGAGGCCGGACAGCCGAAGCCACTTCCGCTCGCCGGCCGAGACGAATTGATCGAAGACCACCTGAGCGCCGTTGGAAAAATCGCCGAACTGCGCTTCCCAAAGAACCAGCGAGTTCGGCTCGCTCAGCGAGTAGCCGTATTCGAAGCCGAGCACCGCTTCTTCCGACAGCATCGAGTTGATGACTTCGTAGCGCGCCTGATCGTCCCGGATGTTGTTCAAGGGGACGTAGCGCGCTTCGGTGTCCTGATCGATCAGCACGGAATGCCGCTGGGAAAAGGTGCCGCGCTCGGAATCCTGGCCCGACAACCGGACCGGATATCCCTCGTCGAGCAAGGAGGCGAAGGCAAGCGACTCAGCCGTGGCCCAGTCGATTCCAGCGCCGGTCTCGATCATGGTTCGGCGGTTCTCGAGGAAACGGCCGATCGTCTTATGAACGTGGAACCCTTCGGGGATCGCCGTGATCTTCTGGCCGATCTCGGCCAACTTGCCGGGCTCGACGCCGGTCTTTCCCCGACGATCGTCGTCGGACTCGCACGCCGGGCGCAGCCCCGACCAGCGGCCGTCGAGCCAATCGGCTTTGTTGGGCTTGTAGCTCGTCCCGGCCTCGAATTCCTCGTCGAGTTGCTTGCGACATTCGGCCTTGAAGTCTTCGACCTCGGTCCCGGTGACCACTCCTTCGTCGATCAGCTGTTTGGAATAAAGCTCCAGCGTCGTCGGATGCGACTTGATCTTCCTGTACATCAACGGCTGCGTGAAGCTCGGCTCGTCGCCTTCGTTATGGCCGAAGCGCCGGTAGCAGAACATGTCGATCACGACCGGCTTGTGGAAACGCTGGCGAAACTCGATGGCGACCTTGGCCGCGAAGGTCACGGCTTCCGGATCGTCCCCGTTCACGTGGAAGATCGGCGCGCCGATCATCTTGGCCGTATCCGAAGGATAGGGGGACGAGCGCGAGTAGCGAGGGTAGGTCGTGAAGCCGATCTGATTGTTGACGATGAAATGCACAGAGCCGCCCGTACGATGGCCTTTCAGGCCCGACAGGCCGAAACATTCGGCAATGACGCCCTGACCCGCGAAGGCCGCGTCGCCGTGGATCAGCAAGGGCAGCACCTTGGTGCGATCGATGCAATCGGACAACTGGTCCTGCTTGGCCCGCACCTTTCCCAGCACCACCGGGTCGACGATCTCGAGATGCGACGGGTTGGCGGTGAGCGACAGGTGCACCTTGTTGCCGTCGAACTCGCGATCCGAGGATGCGCCAAGGTGGTATTTCACGTCGCCCGACCCTTCGACATCGATCGGCGAGGACGATCCGCCCTTGAACTCGTTGAAGATGGCCCTGTGCGGCTTGCCCATCACCTGCGAGAGCACGTTCAACCTTCCGCGATGCGCCATGCCGAGAACGATCTCGGACACGCCCAGCGCACCGCCGCGCTTGATGATCTGCTCCAGCGCCGGAATCATGGACTCGCCGCCGTCGAGGCCGAACCGCTTGGTGCCGGTATAGCGGACATCGAGGAACTTTTCGAAGCCCTCAGCCTCGACGAGCTTCCTCAGGATGGCGCGTTTGCCTTCTTTGGTGAAATAGATCTCCTTGTCCGGCCCCTCGATGCGGACCTGCATCCATTGCTTCTCGTCCGGATCGGACATGTGCATGAATTCGAAGCCGATCGTCGAACAATAGGTTCGCCGCAGCAGGGCCAGCATCTCGCGGACGGTCGCGTATTCCAGCCCGAGGATGTTGTCGATGAAGATCGGACGGTCGTAATCGTCTTCCGTGAACCCGTAAGTGAGAGCGTTGAGTTCCGCGTGATCGCGTTCCGGCTCGAGGCCCAGAGGATCGAGATTGGCGTGCAGATGGCCGCGCATCCGAAAGGCGCGGATCATCATCAAGGCGCGAACGCTGTCCCGAGTCGCTTGCTGGAGCTCTTGTTGGGAAATGCCGCCGCGCGGTTCGGCTTTGGCCTTGATCTTTTGGCCGACCGCCGTCTCCATCGTCCCCCAATTGCCGTCGAGCGCCGCAACAATTTCGCCGTTCGCAAACTGCGGCCAGCCCGGGGATTTCCAGGAAGCGCCCCGGGCATTCTTCTCGACCGTCGAGGGATCATCCGCCAGGCCGTCGAAAAAGGCGTGCCATTCGCGACCTACACTGTCGGGGTCGGCTTCGTACTGGGCCTGCAGAGATTCGATATAGCTGGCATTGACGCCGGAAAGAAAACTCGATCCGCGAAGGGCTTCGTCGTCCCGTTGTGACATGAGGCAAGGGTCCCAGAGCCGGCCGCAGAATCGAATTGCAGACCGACATCGATTTTACTCTCAAAGATGGTGATCTACAGCCATGAAAAGAAGGTTGAAAATCATCTTTCCTGATTTCTCAGGCACGGCTTAGCGTTTCAAGACGTCAACCAAGGTTTTTCCGAGGCGAGCCGGCGAGGGGGAAACGGTGATGCCGGCAGCCTGCATCGAGGCGATCTTGCTTTCCGCATCGCCCTTGCCGCCCGAAATGATGGCTCCGGCGTGACCCATGCGCCGGCCGGGCGGCGCCGTGCGCCCCGCGATGAAGCCGACGGTGGGCTTTTTGCGGCCGCGTTTGGCCTCGTCGGCCAGGAACTGGGCCGCATCCTCTTCGGCAGAGCCGCCGATCTCGCCTATCATGACGATCGACAGGGTCTTCGGATCGGCCAGGAACATCTCGAGCACGTCGATGAACTCGGTGCCCTTGACAGGATCGCCGCCGATCCCGACCGCCGTGGTCTGGCCGAGGCCCTCCCGCGTCGTCTGGAACACAGCCTCATAAGTAAGTGTGCCCGAGCGGGACACGATCCCGACCGAACCCGGTTTGAAGATGTTCCCGGGCATGATGCCGATCTTGCATTCGCCGGCGGTCATGACGCCGGGGCAGTTGGGCCCGATCAGGCGCGAACGGGAGCCGGACAAAGCACGTTTCACCTTGACCATGTCGAGCACCGGAATACCTTCGGTGATGCAGACGATCAGCGCTATGTCCGCGGCAACCGCCTCGCAGATGGCGTCGGCGGCGCCGGGCGGCGGCACGTAGATCACGCTGGCGTCTGCTTGCGTGGCCACCTTGGCTTCAGCGACGGTGTCGAAGACAGGCAGGCCGAGATGGGTCAGGCCGCCCTTGCCGGGCGAGGTGCCGCCGACCATGCGGGTGCCATAGGCGACGGCCTGTTCCGAATGAAACGTGCCATTCTTGCCGGTGAATCCCTGGCAGAGCACCTTGGTGTTTCGGTCGATCAGCACGGACATTCAATTGGCTCCAGGAAACTCGATGCGATCAAAGATCGCGGAAGGGGTTTGGACCAGCACCGATCCATTGCGTTGCCCGCGGGTGAGCCCTCCGAAGGCAGATCCTGCTCCTGCGAAACGGAAAGGCTGCATGGCGCCTAACCGCGTACCGCCGCCACGATCTTCTGAGCGGCATCGTCGAGGTCGTCGGCAGGAATCACGTTCAGCCCCGAGTCGCTGAGGATTTTCTTGCCCACGGCAACATTGGTGCCTTCGAGCCTGACGACGAGCGGCACTTCGAGGCCGATATCCTTCACGGCCGCGATGACGCCCTCGGCGATCACGTCGCAGCGCATGATGCCGCCGAAGATGTTGACCAG
>JBBPYT010000262.1:0-12341 GCA_038199665.1 Hyphomicrobiales bacterium | reverse complement strand
GACGCGAGCACCACGTGGGCTGCCAGGCAGATCGCGACGCTCTCCTTCCTCACGCCGTCAACGCCCTTGTCGACGGCCGCGTCACGCGGCGCAGAGTGAGGTTGACGCGTCCGCCTTCGAGCAGCAGGGTCGACGACCCTGCGAACACGCGGTCGATGCCATGGAACAGCAGCCGCGCCGGCCCGCCCAGCACCACGGCATCGCCCGACCGCAGCTTGATCGAGCGGGTGGGCGCCTTGCGTTCCGTGCCGCCCCACCGGAACAGGGCCGCGTCGCCGAGCGAGAGGGACAGCACCGGAGCATCGAGATCGGCTTCGTCGCGGTCCTGGTGCAGACCCATGCGGGCGCCGGCGTCGTAAAGATTGATCAGGCAAGCCTCGGGACCTGCGGAATAGCCCGACAGATCGCTCCAGGCGCCGAGCGCGACATCGGGAATCGCAGGCCAGGGCCGGCCCGTTTCCGGATGGTTCGGTTGGTAGCGGTAGCCGGCTTCGTCCGACACCCAGCCGAGCGGGCCGCAATTGGTCATGCGCACCGAAAACGGCTTGCCGGTTCGCGGCATGCGGGGCTGGAACGCCGGTGCGACGGAGAGAGCGCCGAACACCGCATCGCGCAGGACCGCCTGCGCGGCCCGGTCGAGATAGTCCGGCCGGTAGACGAGGCCTGGCGCGAGTTCCGGCATGGAGAAACCTCTGCTCAGGACAGCGTTTTGCCGGCTTTGCGCTCGATGGCGTCCCAGATCGCCGCTGCGAGATCGGGGCCGCCGAGGCGACTGATGGCCCGCAAACCCGTCGGCGACGTCACGTTGATTTCGGTCAGGTAACCGTCGATCACGTCGATCCCGGTGAACAGCAGCCCACGCCGCCTGAGCTCCGGCCCGATGGCGGCGCAGATCTCGTTTTCGCGCCCGGTCAGGTCGGTCGCGGTTGCGGCCCCGCCGCGCACCATGTTGGCGCGGATGTCGTCCTCGGCCGGAACGCGGTTAACGGCGCCGAGCGGCACACCGTCGACCAAGATGATCCGCTTGTCGCCTTTTGCGACCTCGGGCAGAAACTTCTGGGCCACCCAGGCCTCCCGGAAGGTGGCCGAAAACAGGTCGAACAGCGAACCGAAATTGGGGTCGCGGGGCGCCACCTTGAAAACGGCCGCCCCTCCATTGCCGAACAGCGGCTTCATGACGATGTCGCCGTGCTCGACCCGGAATGCCTCGATGGCGGCGCGGTCGCGCGAAATCAGTGTTGGCGGCATCAGGGACGGAAAATCCATGACGAAGAGCTTTTCGGGCGCGTTGCGAACGCCCGCGGGATCGTTGACCACCAGCGTCCGCGGATGGACGCGTTCGAGCAGATGCGTGCTCGTGACGTAGGCGAGGTCGAAGGGCGGATCCTGACGCAGGAGCACGACATCGACATCCTCGAGGTCGACCAACGAGGGCTCGCCGAGCATGAAATGATTGCCGGCCTCGTCGCGGACGCGCAGCGGGTGCATGGCGGCGAACACGTGGGCGCCAGCCTGCGACAGCCTGTCAGGTGTGTAATACAGGAGCGAATGGCCGCGCCGCTGTGCTTCGAGCAGCAAGGCAAAGGTCGAATCCCCCGCGATGTTGATGCGATCGATCGGGTCCATCTGGACGGCGACGGTCAGGGCCATGGCAACGCCTCTTCAAGACGCCGGCGCCCGCCGGCGTTGTCGCGGCGCAAAGCGCATGGCGCAGGCGGCTTCGTCAACTGGGAGAAATGAGGTCGCGGGTGGGCAAGGCAGGTTGAAGCCGCGTTGGTCCGCGCCTCCGGATTTACGACCGATTCAAGGATCTCGATTGGAGAAGCCGATCGCAAAGCTTGAACAACTCGGTCTTGTCAATTTGCTCGAACTGGCGCCGTTCAAACAAATCGAACAGCGGCATGGAGGTGTGGGCCACGTTCATCATGAGATTGGGGATGCCGTCTTTCGGCGCTGTAGAACCGATACGGCCAAGATAGCCGGCGCAGATCGCAGCGAACCCATCCGCCTCGAGCAGGGCAACCCCGCCGGCGGCGGAACGCATCGCCACAGCCGTCTTGCCTCCCCGAGCGCGCCGCCACCGACGGTACGCCCCAGGCGGTGGTCCACGCTCCGACGAGGTGGTCGCTACGAGACGGTGTCCGCCTCGGTTCGAAACGTCAATTTGGTCAGCTGATGCTCGGTGACGACGCGCTCATAGGGTTCCCCCGTGCTCTTGATCCGATATTGGAGCTCGACGCCGACCGGGGGCATCTGTGACTTGATCGTGTAAGAGCTGTCCTTCGGGAACAAGCCACCCGGCTGCCAATTCAGAGTTACGAGCTCCCCAATTGAGAATTGATGAGTGGCCATTTCTTTTCCTTATGGTCGTTGGATCGAAGGCGTGACAATTGTCCGTTCTCGTCGCTCGATCAGGGCATTTGACGCGAGGCTCGGCTCGGATCATGTCCGTCGCGGCGTAGGATGGTGGAGCCGATCACCGCGATGAACTTGCTGGGTCTCAACATGGGCTGGCATCGGCCTGGCTCGGCTGCTGCTCGGCAGTCTCCTTGACCGCAGCGGCGACCCGCACGGCGTCCTCGTGTGCCGCCTCGGCGCCCATCAACAGCCTCAGCTCGCGAATGATCTGGACCGTCGATGGAACGACCAGGCGCTTTCCGAACCGACGTGATTGGCTCATGATCCGAACACCTCTATGTCCGGCAACACCACAGCCCCGAACTCGTGACAGGTCTCCAGCGGCTTGTCCTTGACCGAGAATTCAGGCATTTTCGGATGAAGCTTTGTTCTGATATATTATCGAAAGCTGCCAACCACAAGAAAATAACAGAGTCTTCCCGCAATTTTTGATCCGCTCCATTATGTAAAGCTGGCGGATTGCCTGTGCCGGTTCGGCCGCGCGCGGCTCGCGTACGCCGTCCGTCTTGCGAATAGAGCGAGGCGGAGGTGGCGGATCGGATAGAGACCGCTACACCGCGGCCGCTGACATTGACACGGGCCGCCACCCTCCTTATGCGTTGCGACGGCTCTCCGAGCCACTGCAACGCTGACTGGCCAGTGCCGGAAGCGAACGTCCGACAGCGCGTAGGCGCCCTCGGGCGCACTTTGTATTGAACAAACCCGGGCGAAGAGCTGGCCCGGCCATCCCAGGCGGCGCGTCGCGCAGCCGGCCTAAACGTCGCGGATAGTAAGGACACATCATGTTCGAGGGCCTGACAGAAAAGCTCTCCGGCATCTTCGATCAGCTGACCCGACGCGGCGCCTTGACAGAGGCAGACGTCGGCACGGCCATGCGCGAGGTGCGGCGCGCGCTGCTCGAGGCCGACGTGGCGCTCGATGTCGTGCGCTCCTTTACGGACAAGGTGCGCAACCGCGCGGTCGGGGCCAACGTCGTCAAATCGGTGACGCCCGGTCAAATGGTGGTCAAGATCGTCAACGACGTCCTGATCGAGACCTTGGGCGCCCACGCCGATCCGATCAATCTCGATGCGGCTCCGCCCGTGGCGATCATGATGGTCGGCTTGCAGGGCGCGGGCAAGACCACGACGACCGCGAAGGTCGCCAAGCGCCTGGCCGAGCGTATGAAGCGGCGCGTCCTCATGGCGTCGCTCGACGTCAAGCGCCCGGCCGCGCAGGAGCAGCTGGCCGTGCTGGGCCGTCAGGTCGGGGTCGACACCCTGCCGATCGTGGCCGGGCAGACGCCCGTGCAGATTGCCCGGCGGGCCGAACAGACGGCGCGTCTGCAGGGCTACGATGTGGTCATGCTCGACACGGCCGGACGCACTCACATCGACGAGCCGCTGATGGCCGAAATGGCCGAGATCAAGGCCGTTGCGAAGCCGCACGAGATTCTGCTCGTGGCTGACAGCCTCACCGGACAGGACGCGGTTCATCTCGCCAAAAGCTTCGACGAGCGGGTCGGCCTCACCGGCATCGTGCTGACCCGCGTCGACGGCGACGGGCGCGGCGGCGCGGCGCTCTCCATGCGAGCCGTCACCGGCAAGCCGATCAAGCTCCTCGGCACCGGCGAGAAGATGGACGCGCTCGAGGACTTCCATCCCGCGCGCATCGCCAACCGCATTCTCGGCATGGGGGATATCGTTTCCCTGGTCGAGAAGGCGGCCGAAACCATCGATGCCGAAAAAGCCATGCGCGTGGCCGAGAAGATGCGCAAGGGCAAGTTCGATCTCGAGGATCTCAGCGATCAGCTTGCCCAGGTCGAGAAGCTCGGCGGCATGGGCGGCATCATGGGCATGCTGCCCGGCATGGGGAAGATCAAGGAGCAGATGGCGGCGGCCAACATCGACGAGCGAATCATCAAGCGGCAACGTGCCATCATCTCGTCCATGACCCGGGCCGAGCGGCGCAATCCCGACGTGCTGAAGGCGTCGCGCAAGAGGCGGGTCGCGGCAGGATCCGGCACCAGGGTCGAGGACGTCAATCGGCTCCTCAAGCAGCATCGTCAGATGGCCGACATGATGAAGTCGCTCGGCGGCGCCAAGCGTGGCGCCCTCGGCAAGATGGCCTCGGCCTTCGGGCTCGGCGGCGGCAATCCGCTGGCCGGAATGCCCGAGCCGACCCCGGAACAGCTCGAAGCGTTGCAGAAGCAACTCGGCGGCGCCGGCATGCCGAACCTGCCCGCGGCCCCTCCGCCGACCGCCTTCGGCAGCGGTCTGGGCAGCAAACTGCCCGGCCTCGGCGGCCCTCGCCTGCCGGGTCTCGGCGGTTCCGGCTTCGGCGGCGGATTGCCGGGTGGCTTCAATCCGTTCGGAGGCAAGAGGAAGTGAGCTCCGACTCCTCATCGAAAATGTTCGAGGTCTTCAACGCCATCCGAGAACGTCTCCAGGCCGCCGACCTCAGCTTTACCTCGGCGGCCTATCGCGACGACGCCATGTCGCTGCTCGTCAACGAGCCGGGGCATTACTGGGAGATCGACGTCCTCGAAGACGGCTCGGTCGACGTCGAAGTCTACACCTCGCGAGGCCTGAGCGACGATCCTCTGGGGGACATCGACAGCCTCATTCAACGCAACCTCGATTGAACCAACCTGGAAGGAACTAACATGTCTCTCAAGATCCGCCTGTCCCGCTGGGGCGCCAAGAAGCGCCCCTTCTACCGCATCGTCGTGGCCGACGCCCGCGCGCCGCGTGATGGCCGCTTCGTCGAGAAGATCGGCACGTTTGACCCGCTGAAGCCCCATGAGGACGCGAGCCGCCTCGTGCTCGATGCGGAAAAGGCGAAGGATTGGATCAGCAAGGGCGCCCAGCCGACCGACCGTGTGCTGAAGCTGCTCGCCTCGGTCGGCGCCGTCGAGGCCCCGAAGCGCAACAACCCGATCAAGGCCCAGCCGAAGAAGAAGGCCCAGGAGCGCGCCGCGGCCGCGGCGGGCGCTACCCCGGCGTAGCGGACCGACTTATCCGTCCCCGCATTCTGGGAAGGTGTCACTCTCGGGGGATGGCGGATGGGTCCACAGCAGACAGGCTTGGCGCCCCATCAGTCGCGTTAACGCGTGCCGACTGCCGCATTTAGGATGTCCTCGACGCCGCATCGTCGCGCCCGGCTCCCGATCGGTGGTTCGCGCGTTAAGATCGTCGGCCACCCGAATCGTTGAGACGAGCATGGCGGATTCAGCACCGACCACGACGAAAGCAAGACGCAGGCCGAAAAGCTGACCTGTCGCGCCTCCGTCGTGCGCACTCATCGAAAGGGTGGCGTTCTCCGGTTCGATTTCGGCAAGAGAGTTGGAGAATCTCGATAAGGCGTCCTGGGAGGAGTTCTGCAAAATTTTCGATGACAGCGAGCTTGCCTTCCTGCATCAAGGCAAACCGCCTCACGGCAAGACGAGCCGCGTCGGCAATTTCGTGCACCGGAGCGGCAAGGACAAGGAGTGGCTTCGAGGATGGCGGAAACGGTCCTTATCACCGGCGGCGCCGGTTTCATCGGGCGGCATCTTGCCCGGGCGCTTCTGGGTCAAGGAGACCGGGTTCGGGTCCTGGACAGCCTGATCGAGCAGGTCCACGGCAGCCACGACCCTTCGGCCGAACTCGGCCCCGATGTCGAGCTTGTCCGCGGCGACATACGCGACGGCGATGCCGTTGCACGCGCTCTGAAGGGTGTCGACAAGGTCGTCAATCTGGCCGCCGAGGTGGGTGTCGGTCAGAGCATGTATGCGGTCGACCGCTATGTCTCGGTCAACGATCTCGGAACGGCGGTGCTGTTCCAGCAACTGATCGACGCGCCGGTCAAGCGGGTGGTCGTCGCCTCTTCGATGAGCATCTACGGCGAAGGTCTGTATCGCGACGCGTCCGGGAAGATCTATGAAGACGTCATCCGTCAGCCGCGCGATGGCGCCGGAAGCTGGGACCCGCTCGATGCTGCGGGTCAACCGCTGTCGCCGGCCCCGACCCCCGAATGGAAACGCCCGACGCTCGCCTCCGTCTATGCCATCACCAAATACACTCAGGAGCGGCTGACGCTCACGCTGGCTCCAGCCTATGGCATGGAGGGCGTGGCCCTGCGGCTGTGGAACGCCTACGGGCCCGGCCAGGCACTGTCCAATCCCTACACGGGCGTGCTCGCCATCTTCGCGTCGCGCCTGCACAACGGCAAGCCGCCGGTGATCTTCGAGGACGGCCAGCAGCGCCGCGACTTCGTCCATGTCCAGGACGTGGCCCGCGCCTTTCTCCTGGCGCTCGATCACCCCCGGGCTGCCGGCGGCGTTTACAATGTCGGCTCGGGCGAGGAGCGGACGGTCGAGGACGTGGCCACGCTGCTGGCCGACGCCATGGACCGCGCCGACCTGTCGCCGGAGATCGCCGGAAAAGCCCGCGCCGGGGACATTCGGCACTGCATCCCAGACCTCGCCAAGATTCGCAACGAGCTTGGCTACGCGCCGCAGGCAGACTTCAAGGCCGGGCTGGCGGAACTCGCCGAGTGGGTGGCCCGGCAGGAGGCGACCGACCGCGTCAACGAAGCGCGTCGCGAGCTCGAAGCGCGAGGTCTCGTCGCATGATGACGAACGGGCGCCCCGCCGAGGCGTCGGCAAGGCCGGGCAAGCGCGTCCTCATCACGGGCGGCGCAGGCTTCATCGGCTCAAACCTGGCCGACTGGATCCTTAGGGCAGGCCACAGGGTGCTGATCTACGACTCGCTGGCGCGCCCCGGGGTCGAGCGCAACCTGGCCTGGCTCAAGTCGCGGCACGGCGATGCCGTGACGGAGGTGAAGGCCGACCTGCGCGACGCCGCCGCCCTGGGACAGGCTGCCGCGGGTGCCGACGCGGTCTTCCATCTGGCTGCCCAGGTGGCGGTGACGACCAGCATGGTCGAACCGGTCGAGGACTTCGACATCAACGTACGCGGCACGCTGTCCCTGCTGGAAGCGTTGCGGCGGCGCCCCGAGCCTGCCCCGTTGATCTTCGCGTCCACCAACAAGGTTTACGGCGATCTTGCCGACGTGGATCTGGCGCTGACCAACGATGCCTATGTGCCGGTCGACCCAGGCCTGCGGCGCTACGGCGTCGGGGAAACCCGGCCGCTCGACTTCCACACCCCCTACGGCTGCTCCAAGGGCGCGGCCGACCAATATGTTCTCGACTACGCGCGTTCTTTCGGCGTGCCAACCGCCGTGCTGCGGATGAGTTGCATCTACGGGCCGCGCCAAATGGGCACCGAGGACCAGGGCTGGGTGGCGCACTTCGCCATAAGGGCGCTGGAGGGTGCGCCGATCAGCCTGTTCGGCGATGGTTGCCAGGTGCGCGACATTCTTTATGTCGAAGATGCCGTCAAGGCCTATCTGGCGGCCTGGCGCCGCATGGACGCGATCAACGGCCGCGCCTTCAATCTCGGCGGCGGCCCCGCCAACGCGGTGAGCCTGCGGCAACTGCTGGTGCATCTTGAAGGCATCGTCGGCGGGCCGGTCGAGACCCATATGTTCGGCTGGCGTGCCGGCGATCAGAAGTACTATGTTTCGGACACGCGCGCCGTGTCGAACGCGCTCGGCCTGAAACCCTGGACCGGATGGCAGGACGGCGTCGACAAACTGGTTCGATGGCTCGCCGCGGAACGTGGTCTTCCCCTGCGCGAGCCCGCACGGGTGTCGACCGGAACACATGCTGCAGGAGCCCTGTCTTGAAAGTCGCGCTCGTCAACCCGGCCTGGGATTTTGCCCGCAGCATCTATTTCGGCTGCCGCCATCCTCACCTGCCGCTCGAGCTCGGCTATTCCAAGGCGCTGCTCGAGATGGCCGGCCACCAGGTTCTGATGCTCGACGGCCACCTGTTCGGCCAGTCCAATGTCGAGCTTGCCGACGAAGTCGCGGATTTCGGACCCGGCATGACGGTCGTCACCACGGCCCCGACTTACCTGTTCTGGCGTTGCGCACCGCCGGAACTGCGGGTGCCGCGCGAGTTCCTGGCGACCCTCGGCAACCGAGGCGGCCGCACCGTGGCGGTCGGCCCGCACGGCTCGGTGACGCCCGATACGACTTTGCGAAAGCTCGGTGCCGACGTAGTGGTGCGTGGCGAGTGCGAGGAGATCGTCGCCAGGCTGGCCGAGGCTGCGGACCTCTCTGCCGTTGCGTCGATCGCCTACGACACGGGCGACGGGATGGCGGTCAC
Source organism: Hyphomicrobiales bacterium (assembly GCA_038199665.1). GTDB lineage: Bacteria > Pseudomonadota > Alphaproteobacteria > Rhizobiales > Beijerinckiaceae > Lichenihabitans. The sequence goes on along the minus strand of JBBPYT010000262.1, from coordinate 3,727 downwards.
GGGCGCGCCGCACGCCGGTGCCTTCACCGAGCTGCCGGCCCTGCGCTGGGGCGACGAATGGGTGAAGCGCCACGCCCATCATCATCATCGTTTCGACCGCGAGCCGCATCGGCCGGGCGCCGAGGTCGAGGCGTCGCGCGGCTGCCCCTACCATTGCTCGTTCTGCGCCAAGATCGACTTCCGTGACAAATATCGCCGCCGGGACCTGGCGCCGCTGCTGGAGGAGATCGACGGCCTCGCGGCGCAGGGCATCGAATACGTCTACTTCATCGACGAGATCTTCCTGCCGCAGAAGCCGCTTCTCGAAGCGCTGGTGTCGCGGCCGATCGAGTTCGGCATCCAGACCCGCATCGACCTCTGGAAACCCGACATGCTGGACCTGCTGGGCCGGGCCGGCTGCGTATCGATCGAAGCCGGCGTCGAAAGCCTGACCGTGGAAGGCCGGGCGGCGCTCGACAAGAATTGCCGCATGTCGACCGACGATCTGGCCGAGCGGCTGATCCATGCGCGCAGGAGCGTGCCTTTCGTGCAGGCCAACCTGCTCGAAGTCTCGGGCGACGATGACGATCTCGTGGCCGAATGGCGCGAACGGCTGCGCGCCCAGGGGGTCTGGGCCAACGACCCGGTGCCGCTCTACCCCTATCCGAGTTCGCCCGATTATCGGCGGCTGTGGGGCAAGCCCGACGATCAGGCGTGGGAGCGGGCCCATGCACACTACCTCGAGCAGTTCGGCGGGTTCAGCGACATCCAGGACCAGCAGCCCCTCCCCCTGCGCGAGTTGGAAGCCTCGTGCCGTTGCGGCTGACGGAGAGCGGGCGCCACGTCCTGATGACGGCGGATGCCGTCGGCGGAATCTGGACCTACGCGCTCGACCTAGGGGCCGACCTGCGTCGACGCGGCTTCACCGTAACGCTCGCGGTACTCGGCCCGGCCGCCGGCGGCGACCGGCACAGGGAGGCGGCCGATCGCGGCGTGGTCGTCGCCAATACCGGGCATCAGCCGGATTGGCTCGCGACCGACAGCGCGGCTGTCGGGGCCGCCGGCGCGTCCGTGGCGTCGCTGGCCCAACTGCTCGGCGCCGATCTCATCCACGTCAATCATCCGGCCCTGGCCGCCGATGGCCGGTTCGACCGGCCGGTGGTGGCGGTCTGCCATTCCTGCCTGGCGACCTGGTGGGAGGCGGTGCGGGGCGGCGCCCTGCCGGAGGACTTCCGCTGGCGCACGGCTCTGGTAGCGCGGGGTCTCAAGGCAGCCCGGGCCGTGGTGGCGCCGAGCCGTGCTTTCGCCGAAGTCACGCGACGCATTTATGATCTCGACGAGGTGCCGGTCGTGGTGCCGAACGGCAGGGCATCCGTGGCCGCCTCCGAGGCAAAGACGGCCCAGGTCGTCTTCACGGCGGGTCGCCTGTGGGACGAAGGCAAGAACGTCGCCATCCTGGAAGGCGTGGCCGCCCACGTGTCCGCCCCGATCGAGGCCGCCGGCTCCCTCTCGGGGCCGAACGGAGCCGCCATCGCGTTCAGCCGTATCCGTGCCCTCGGACCCCTCGACGAGGCCGCGATGCGGGCACGGCTGGCAGAGCGTCCGATCTATGTTTCGCCCGCCTTGTACGAGCCGTTCGGCCTTGCGGTGCTGGAAGCCGCACAGGCCGGCTGCGCCCTGGTCTTGTCGGATATTCCGACCTTCCGCGAGATCTGGGGAGACGCCGCTCTCTTCGTTCCCCCCAGCGACGAGCAGGCGATCGCAGCAGCGATCGAGCGGCTCTTGAACCACCCGGGCCTTCGCACGGAACGCGGCCGCGCGGCCGAAGAGCGCGCCCGGCGCTATACGGTCGGCGCCTTGGCGGACGGAATGGAGCGGGTCTATCGAGACGCCCTCGCGGCCGGCCGGGATCGCCGCGAGACCGCGGCGTGAAAATCGTCTACTTCACCCACTCCCTTCGCTCCTGCTGGAACCACGGCAACGCACATTTCCTGCGCGGCGTGCTCGGCGACCTGGTCCGGCGCGGTCATGACGTCCTGGCTTACGAACCCCGAGGCGCCTGGAGTCTGCAGAACCTGCTGCGCGACGCGGGTGAGCTGGGGCTCGACGCCTTTCGCCGAAACTACACGGATCTTGCCTGGCGGAGCTATGATCCCGGCTTCGATGTCGCGGCGGCCTGCGACGGCGCCGACCTGGTGATCGTGCATGAGTGGAACGAGCCCGAGGTCGTGGCGTCGGTCGGCGCCGTGCGGCGGCGGGGCGGACGGTTCACGCTGCTGTTCCACGACACCCACCACCGGGCCGTCAGCGACCCCGACGCGCTGCGCGCCTTCGACCTCGACGGCTACGATGGTGTTCTGGCGTTCGGCAAAACGCTGGCCGAGGTCTACCGGCGTTGGGGATGGGGGGAGCGCGTCTTCGTCTGGCATGAGGCCGCCGACACCCATGTGTTCCATCCTCCGCGGATCGAAGGCGAACGGAACGGCCTGGTCTGGATCGGCAACTGGGGCGACGGCGAGCGCGGCGCCGAGCTCGAAGCCTTTCTGTTCGGCCCAGCGCATCAACTGGGACTCGGGCTCGACATCTACGGCGTCCGCTACCCTGATCAGGCGCTTGCGGCACTCGAACGCTTCGGATGCCGATACCGCGGTTGGCTTCCGAATGCGGCCGCGCCCGCGGTGTTCGCCAGGCATCTCGCGACCGTGCACGTGCCGCGGCGGTTCTATGTCGAGGTGCTGCCCGGGATTCCCACGATCCGGGTGTTCGAGGCGCTGGCCTGCGGCATTCCTCTCGTTTGCGCGCCCTGGGACGATAGCGAGGGTCTGTTCGAGGCGGGGGAGGACTTTCTCATGGCCCACACCCCAGCCGAAATGGAACGGCACCTCGCGGCGGTCCGCAACGACGCGGACCTGCGCGGCGCGCTCGTCGTACACGGACTCGAGTCGATCCGGGCGCGCCATTCCTGCTCCCACAGGGTCGATGAACTTATGGCGGTGCTGCGGAAGCTTGACGCCGCTTCGGCCCGTGAGACCGTGGCGTGACGCCGGCGGTCGCTTGCGCGGAGCACCTGGTCGAAGGATGAGAGCTTGAGGTCAACCGCATGAACATCGCCTTCTACGGGTCCAGCCTGCTGTCGTCCTATTGGAACGGGGCGGCCACCTATTACCGAGGTCTTCTTCGTGACCTCGCCAGGCGGGGATACAGGACGACCTTCTACGAGCCCGACGCCTTCGATCGGCAGAAGCACCGCGACATGGAACCGCCGCCCTGGGCAAGGAGCGTGGTCTATCCGGCCACCGAGGAGGCGGTGCGGGGTGTGATCGCCGAGGCCGCCAGGGCCGATATCGTCGTCAAGGCGAGCGGCGTTGGCGTGTTCGACGAGGTCCTGCTCGACGGCGTCATGACGATGGCCCGGCCCGACGCGATCAAGATCTTTTGGGACGTCGACGCGCCGGCCACCCTGGCCGAACTGCGTCAACATCCCGACCATCCCATGCACCGGTCGCTTCCCGGGCTTCATCTGGTCTTCACCTACGGCGGCGGGCCGCCGGTGGTCGAGGCGTATCGGAATTTCGGGGCCCGACGTTGCATCCCGATCTCCAATGCTCTCGACCCGACGACCCATCATCCGGTGCCGGCCGATCTGCGGTTCGAAGCCGACCTGTCCTTCCTGGGCAACCGCCTGCCCGACCGCGAGGCCCGCGTCGAACGATTTTTCCTCGACGCTGCGGCGCGTCTGCCGCACCGG
>JBBPYT010000261.1:0-3512 GCA_038199665.1 Hyphomicrobiales bacterium | reverse complement strand
GGCGACCGCTCGGAGCGGATCCGAACCTATAATTTTCCGCAAGGACGCTTGACCGACCACCGCATCAACCTGACTCTCTACAAACTCGATAAGGTGATGACCGGGGAGGCGCTGGACGAGGTCATCGACGTGCTGGCGACTGAGCAGCAAGCCGCCCAGTTGGCAGCCTCGGAAGCATGATCGCCGCCGACGAGGGTGCAACCATGCAGTTTTTCCTTGACCGCTTTTCCTCTCCGATAGGAACCATCCAGCTGGTGTTCGAGGGTGAAAGCTTGCGCGCCCTCGATTTCAGCGACTACGAGGATCGGCTGCATCGGCTGCTGCGCCGGCACTACGGGGATTGCCGTCTGATCCCAAGTCGTGACGCCGGGCCGATCAGGCGAAAACTCGACGCCTATTTCGCCGGGGACCTCACGGCCATAGACACCGTGCCGGTAAAGACCGGCGGCACCGAATTCCAGCGCCAGGTCTGGAATGCCTTACGGCGGATCCCGGCTGGCGAGACGATCAGTTACGGCACTCTTGCGGCCCGGATCGGCAGGCCGACGGCCATCCGTGCGGTGGGTCTGGCCAACGGCGCCAATCCGATCGGGATCGTCGTTCCCTGCCACCGCGTCATCGGCGCGGACGGAACGCTCACGGGCTATGGCGGCGGCCTCAGCCGCAAGCAATGGCTTCTCGAGCATGAGCGGCGCGACGCGGTTCTACCGCTGTTTGATCATCCGGACCTGTCAGCGGAATCGAGCTGCGCGCGCCGCAACCCGGCTTGAGTCGCGTTTGTGCCACTCACGGTTTCGGAAAACGCGAGCGACGGGTCGACAGCAGCGTGACATTGCTGATGGTGCGGGGCTCGGCTTCCGCGGCCTTGCGCCGTCGGATGATAGCGGCATTGAGTTCGCCACCGTAAACGAAGATCCCGGCCAGAGCGTAAAGGAACACCAGCGCGATCATGACCGAGGCCAAGCCGCCGTAGGTCGAAACATAGTTCCTCGTATATTCGGCCAGGTAGGCGCCGAAAGCGACGCTGAACACCAGCGACAGCACCACAGTCAGGGCGATACCGGGAGCGATCTGCGCGAAGGTTCGGCGATCCGCAGGGAGCCACTTATGCGCGATGACGAGCGCCAGCACCAATATTATGGATACGAGACCGTAGCGCGCCAGCGTGACCATGCTGCTGAGCGGAGCTGCTTCGGGGGCGAAGGCGACGATGGCGCTCCAAGTCAGGGGTGCGAGCACCACCAGAAAGGCCAAGGCCAGCAAGGCTAGCGCGCCGACCAGCACATAGGCGATGGATTCGAGACGCAGCAACCACCATGTGCGGCGCTCGCGGACCCCGTAGGCACGGTTGAGGCCGATCCGGAAGGCCTCGACGCCGCTCGAAGAGAAATATACGGCCAGCAAGGCGCCGATGGTCAAGAGATTGCCATGCGGGGTCGTGAGCACAGCATGGATTTCCCGAGCGATCGGCGCCGCCACCTGGCGCGGCCAGACCTCGAACAACAATTGGGTCGCCGCCTCCGCCAGATTGGCGGAGCCGATGAAGCCGGCGAGCGCAGTCACGAAAATCAGGAAGGGGAAGAGGGACGTGAGGGTGGACATCGCGAGATGACTCGCGATGGCCCAGCCGTCGTCTTCCGCCAGACGGTAAAAGGCGTCCAGGAGCACTTCGACGACCGCTTTCATCCGCTGCATGTAAGTCCTGCTTCCCCCGTTTCCAAAATACACGGCGGATGCGCATCATGCTCCAGCTCTTGGCAAGCGCGCCCCGCCTTTCAGATCGTTCGCCCGCGCAGTTCCGTCCAGTCCTCTCACTCCGAAACATCGGCCGCCCGGCGGGGATCGCGAGACGGCCACAGATGCTGACCTAGCTCGCAAAGATGACTGAATCGCCGAAATCAGGATTCGGCTTCGATCAGGCGCTGAGCCGCCGCGCGCGCTTCCTCGGTAATTTTGGCCCCGGCGAGCATGCGGGCGATTTCCTCCCGGCGAGAATCGCTTTCGAGCACGGTCACCTGCGTCGCCACGCGGTCACCGCCGTGTGTCGCGGCCTTGCTGATCCTGAGGTGATTGCCGGACCGCGCTGCGACCTGAGGCGCATGAGTGACGGCCAGCACCTGGACGCGTGTCGCCAGACGCGCAAGTCTGGTTCCGATCGCATCCGCCACGGCCCCTCCCACGCCCGTATCGATCTCGTCGAATACCAGGGTCGGGGCCGACCCGCGATCGGCGAGCGACACTTTCAGCGCCAGCATGAAGCGGGACAGTTCGCCGCCGGATGCGACCTTGGCCAGCGGACCCGGCCGGGTTCCGGGATTGGTCGAAACCCAGAATTCGACGCGGTCGATGCCGTCGGGGCCGCCGCCCTCGGCCCTGACGTCGATCTGAGTGGTGAAACGTGCATTGTCGAGTTTCAATGGCGTGAGCTCGCGATTTACCGCCGCGTCGAGCCTGGCTGCCGCGTTTTGTCGAGCCAGGGACAGTTCCTCGGCCGCCAGCCGATAGGCAGCTTTGGCGGCTCCCGCGGCCTCGGCCAGACCGGCGAGTTGCACCTCGCCGGCATCGAGTGCCGCGATCTCCCCGGCGAAGCGTTCGAGGAGTTCGGGAAGCGCGTCGACCCCGGTGGAGTGTTTCCGGGCAGCGGCCCGCAGGGCGAAAAGGCGTTCCTCGACCGATTCGAGTTCGCGCGGGTCGAATGCCGAGTCCCGGAGCGCTTGCTCGACGGTTGCCTGGGCTTGGTCGAGCGCCACGAGGGCGGCGTCGAGGGCGCGCAGGCAAGGCTCGATCAGATCCGGCCCGTGGATGGCGCGGCGCTCGAGGCGCCGCAGGAGCGCCGACAAGGTTGGGACCGGTGAGCCTTCGCCGCCGAGACACTCACTGGCGTCGCGAAGATCGGCTGCGACCTTCTCGGCCTGCATCATCAGGGCGCGCCGTCCCGCCAGCGCCGCCTCTTCATCCTTCATCGGCTTGAGTTGGGCGAGTTCGTCGTGAACATGATGCAGGTAATCGGCATCCTCCTGGGCCTTGTGCAGGCGGGCCTGCTCCTGTTCGAAGCGCCTTTCGGCCTCGCAACTCGCCTGAAAACGGTCCCGCACCGTCGCGGCCTGCTTCTCGAGGCCGCCAAAGGCGTCCAGCAGCAGGCGATGGGCGGCAGCATCGACAAGGGCACGGTCGTCGTGCTGGCCGTGGATCTCGACCAGCTTGCGCCCGACCTCGCGAAGCGTTTGAGCGCTGACCGGGGCGTCGTTGAGAAAGGCGCGGGTTCGGCCGTCGGCGAGTTGAACGCGCCGCAAGATGAGGCTCCCGTCCGGTTCGATGTCCTGGACACGGGCCAGATCCCAGGCCGGATGGTCGAGCGGCACGTCGAACACCGCGGTGACCTGGCCCTGCTCCACGCCGTGGCGGACCAGGCCCGCGTCACCGCGACCGCCGAGCGCCAGCGCGAAAGCATCGAGCAGCCGCCGGTGGGTCGAAGCATCGACCAGCGCGCGCTCGTCATGCTGGCCGTGAAT
>JBBPYT010000260.1:0-10311 GCA_038199665.1 Hyphomicrobiales bacterium | reverse complement strand
CCGCCGGCACCGACAAAGTTGCAAGGCCGCTGCGCCCGTCGATATTGGTCCCCATGACCGAACCCCACTGCACCAGCCCCTCGATGATCCAAAGGGCCGCGACGACCCGCATGAAGATGACGAGCAAGTGGCCGAAGCGGGACTCCTCTTCCGGCTGCGGTGCGTTGCTGAGGACGATGGCAGCGATCGGGGCGTTGCTCACGATCCGCCGCTTCGCCGTTGATCGTTGCATTCGCGTTTCGCCTGTTGGTGCGAAGGTGCAGTCGGACGCACACCCTATGACCCGAAGGCGCAATCGATTCAAGCCGCAACCGACCTTGCCTTCCGTGCCCAGAGACTTGTTCGAGGAGGGCTCGACCGGAAAGCTTCCGGCATCCGCGCCGGTATGGTACTGATGATGCAATCAAATCATACGAGAATTGGACCATGCCCGTACCGAGCCGAGGGCCGTCGCAGCACAAAGGCGAGTCCCCGGACCCCGAACGTGCGATGGCGGGCCTTGGGCTCGTGCATCGGCCTCGGCGCAACCGCAAGGCGGACTGGGCGCGTCGACTGGTCAGGGAACACGTGCTTACGGTCGACGATCTGATCTGGCCGATCTTCCTGATCGAGGGACGCGAGCGCCGGGACCCCGTGCGCGCCATGCCGGGCGTCGACCGCCTTTCCGTCGACGAAGCCGTCCGGGCGGCCGCGCGCGCCGCCGAGCTTCGCATCCCGGTTCTTGCGCTGTTTCCCTACACCGAGCCGGAGCTGAGGGACGCTCATGGGTCGGAAGCTCTCAACGACGGCAATCTGGTCTGCCGCGCCTGCCGGGCCATCAAGGCGGAAGTCCCGGAATTGGGGCTCCTGACCGACGTCGCGCTCGACCCCTATACGAGCCACGGTCACGACGGGATCCTGCACGGCTATAGAATTCTGAACGATGCGAGCGTCGAAGTGCTTGTGGCACAGGCGCTGAACCAGGCACGCGCCGGCGCGGACATCATTGCTCCTTCCGACATGATGGACGGCCGCGTCGGCGCCATCCGGTCCGCTCTCGATGCGGACGGACATGAGGATGTTCAGATCATGAGCTACGCGGCGAAGTACGCGTCGGCCTTCTACGGGCCGTTCCGCGACGCGATCGGCACGCAGGCAACGCTGATCGGCGACAAGCAGACCTATCAGATGGATCCGAGCAACGGCGCCGAGGCTCTGCGCGAAGTCGAACTCGACCTCGAGCAGGGGGCCGACATGATCATGGTCAAGCCCGGCCTGCCCTACCTTGACGTCGTCCACCGGGTGAAGACGAAGTTCTGTGTGCCGACCTTCGCCTACCAGGTCTCGGGCGAATACTCGATGATCATGGCCGCTGCCCAGAACGGCTGGATCGACGGGGACAAGGCGATGTTCGAGAGCCTTGTCGCCTTCAAGCGCGCGGGGGCAGACGGCGTTCTGACCTATTTCGCGCCCCGCGTCGCCGAGCGACTGTCGGTGAGGTAAGCAAATCCGAAGTTCCGGAGTCGTTGGTCGCTGAGCCGTCAGGCGTCCCGTAAATTCGCGTCGGCCTTGTACGGCCCATCAACAATGCGCTGCGCAACGGCGACCTGCCCTCTCGGTGATGGAGGTTCGGAGCGGTTTTTTTTGGCGCGACGGCCGGACACGTATGTTCGCCATGCCGCAAGGCCGTTATCCTGCCCGGATGCGCGTCGTCTCCGGCATCATGGGTCTCATGGCCCTGCTTTCACTCAGCGGATGCGGCGAGGGCATCGATCCACATCAAACCCAAATCTGCCGGGCGGCAGCGGTCGCGTTGTCCGAGGGTCAAAGCTTTCGCGTCGAAGCGCAGAGCGGTCTCCCGGCAACGGCAGCGCTACCGGCCGGTGTCAGGATCGATCTGCAGCCGCAATCCCGTTCCCCTCACGTGCGCTGGCTCGAATGCCGCTTCGCACTTGCGCCCAGCGGCACGACACCGGACCTCGTGGATCTGACGACCGAAAGCGGACGCTTGCCCGAACCGCGGCTTTTCGTGCTGAAGCGGTTCTGGCTCACGACGCAGGAGGCCGCAGCAGCCGACCCGCTCATTGCCGAACAGGCGCGAGCACTCGTGACGGTGCCCCTGGGGGTAGCCTATGCGTTGCAGCAGTCGGTGAACGCCCTGCCCAATGCGGCGGTCTATGGCTTATTGGCGGCGGCGTATTCGCTGGTCTACGGGCTGTTCGGGCGGATCAATCTGGCGTTTGGCGAACTTGCCGCCGTCGGCGGCTTTTCGGCGCTGATGGGGGCGTCGATGCTGAGCTTCGCCCCGCCACTCGCGGTGCTCGGCGTCGCGATCATCTTTGGGTTGTGGGCCTCCACGCTGCATGGCGCAGTGATCGATCGTTTCGTGGTCTGGCCGTTGCGGCGCTCCACCGGGCAGCAGGGACTGGTGGCCACGATCGGCCTGGCCCTGTTCCTCCAGGAATACCTCCGCCTGGTCCAGGGCAATCAGGCCAAATGGATCAGCTCGGTCTTGGCTTCGCCGATCGCGCTGGTGCGCGCCGACGATTTCACGGTCACGGTCACGCCGATCGGCCTGGTTCTGGCGGCAGGGGCGGGCTTGGCTTCGCTCGCTGTGCTGGCCGTCTTGCGGTTCAGCGGTTTTGGCCGCAACTGGCGCGCCATGGCCGATGACCCGGTCGCGGCCGCGCTCTTCGGCATCGACCCCAAGGTGCTTTCGATGAAGACGTTCGTGCTGGCATCCGGCTTGGCCGGGCTCGCGGGTGCGAGCGTCACGGTATTCTACGGCTCGCTCGGCATCATCTATACGACGACGCTTGGTCTGAAAGCATTGATCGCGGCCATCGTGGGCGGAATCGGCTCCGTGCCGGGCGCTTTTCTGGGCGGTCTCGCCATTGCTTTGGTGGAAGCCGCATGGTCGGCCTATTTCCCGATTGTGTATCGGGATTTCGTCGTCGACGCCCTGCTGGTCGCGATGTTGGTCCTGAGGCCGGGCGGATTGTTCGGCTACCGTGATCTTCTGCCCCGCCGCGTGTAGCCGCGCCGTGCCGCGCACCGTCGCCGGGCTCAGCCTCTCGCGCACCCTTGCGGCGAGAATATATCCTTCCCAAATCTTGCGCGGGCTGCGAGCATGGATTCCAGAGCGACACAGCAGGTGCCTGGGAGACATGCGCATCGCAGGAGTCCTTTGGAGATCGACCATGACGTTCAGCACCATCTCGTCCCGAGCACCGGTCTATGGTCGAGCGGGGCTGCCGCAAGGTACGCTGAGCGGCGTACGCTCGCGACGCGTCGCAGCGGTCGCGCTGGACCTTGTTGTGGTCTCGGTCCTGTCGTTCGGCTTGTGGCTGGCTTTGCTCGTTGCGACCCTCGGCCTCTCCGTCTTCCTCCTGCCGCCGCTCTTCCCGTTCGTTGCATTCTTCTACAACGGGCTCAGCGTCTCCGGCCGGCGCATGGCGACGCCCGGAATGCGGGCCCTGGGCCTGCAGATGCGCATGGATGCGACAGGGGCACGCGTCCCGTTCATCAATGCGGCCGTTCACGCCGTCTTGTTCTACTTAAGCTGGATGTTCCCGCCCGTCTTTCTCGTCTCGCTTATGACCGAGGACAAGCGCTGCCTGCATGATATCTTTTCCGGCGTGATCTTTGTCCGTAGACTCTGAAGTCGCGTCCCGATGCACGCCAGAGCAGGGTTCCTAATGTGGTTCACCGGAGCAGAGTGGGGGAAGCGGGCGTCCGCGGAGGCATCCGAGTGACGCGTGAGCCACGTGACGCGCCGCAGTTCTACCTCACGGCGCCATCGCTTTGCCCGTACCTGCCCAATCGGCTCGAACGAAAGGTCTTCACGCATCTGATCGGCCGGCGCGCCGGCGCGGTGAACGATGCGCTGACTCAATCAGGCTTCCGGCGCTCGCAGACCATCGCCTACCGACCGGCCTGCGAGATGTGCCGCGCCTGCGTGTCGGTCCGGGTTTGCGTGGACGAGTTCCGGCCGGCCAAGAGTTTCCGGCGAGTGGCGCAGCGCAACGCCGATCTGGTCGGCTGCACCATCGAGCCCAAGCCGACGGCCGAACAATACTCGGTCTTCCGTTCCTATCTTGCGGCTCGCCACGGCGAAGGCGGAATGGCCGACATGAGCATTCTCGACTTCGCTATGATGATCGAGGATTCGCATGTCGAGACACGCCTCGTCGAATATCGACGCCATGGACCCGACACGGCGATCACCAAGCGCGGTCAAGGTCCGCTGATCGCCATGTGCCTGACCGACATTCTCACAGATGGCCTGTCCATGGTCTATTCGTTCTATGAGCCCGACGAAGCGGATCGTTCGCTCGGCAGCTTCATGATCCTCGATCATATCGCGCGGGCCCGCGCGCTCGGCCTGCCTCACGTCTATCTCGGCTATTGGGTCGAAGGCTCGCGCAAGATGGCTTACAAGGCCCGTTTCTCTCCGCAGGAACGCCTGGGGCTGAACGGATGGGAGCGCTTCGACTGATCCGAGGGGCCGGATCAGCGAATCACTCGGAAAACCGGTTGTTCCGCGGAAACCCTTTCGGCGGCAAATGGCCCCGATCGGCACGCTTGCCGGTCCAGCTTTGCAGGTCCTTGCCGGCGACGGTCCAAGTGCGACCCGAGGTATCGCGCCATCGCAATCCATCGGCCATCGAGAACACCCGCGCGTCCGACAAGCCGCGCGGCGAGCGCTGGAGCATAACCCCTTTGCCGCGCACCATCTCCGGCACCTGGGTCAGCGGGAAGATCAGAAAGTGCCGGTCATTGCTAACAACCGCCACGTGATCTCCCCGGGCAGGCACCATCAGCTTCGCCTTTGCGGGCGAACTCGGCGCCATCAAGGATTTGCCTTTGCGGGTCCCGACAGCGAGTTCGCTCATCGGTACGATGAAGCCGCGTCCATCGGTCGAGGCCACCAGCGCCCGTCCGCCTTCCTCATAGGGCAGAACGGTAGTGACATCCTCGCCGTCTCCGAGTTCGGCCATGAGCCGGAGTGGCTCGCCGTAGCCGCGGCCGCTGGGCAGCTTGCTGACATCGAGCGAGAAGACCCGGCCGTCGGTCGCGAGCACGATGATCCTCGCCGTTGTTTCGGTGAAGAACGCGATCGACAGCCGATCATCCCCTTTGAAGGTCAGCGTCCCGGTTTCGGCAACATGGCCCTTGAGGGTGCGGATCCAGCCCTTCTCCGACACAACGACGGTCACGGGCTCGCGTTCGATCATGGCCTGGGCCGGCGCCGATCCGTCGAATTGCGGCGCCGCCTCGAACGTCGTGCGACGCCGGCCCAAGGGAGTATTCGGGCCATACTTTCGCTTGACGTCGCGGATCTGGGTGGCGACCGACCTCCATTGCGCGGCTTCGCTTCCGATGAGGGTCTGCAGGCCCTCCATTTCTCGCGTCAGGAGATCGTGTTCCTTTTGGAGTTGCACTTCTTCGAGGCGACGCAGACTGCGCAGCCGCGTGTCGAGCACGTATTCGGCCTGGACATCCGTAAGGCTGAAGGTCTCCTTCAGCGAGACCTTGGGCTCGTCTTCCTCGCGGATGATGCGGATCACTTCGTCAAGATTGAGGAAGACGATCAACATGCCGGCCAGCACTTCGAGCCTGCGGTCGATTTCGCTCAGCCTGAACCGGGAGCGCCGAACCAGCACCACTCGGCGATGGTCGAGCCATTGCTTCAAAGCCTCGGCGAGCCCGACGACGCGCGGCACCACCCCATCGACCAGGACGTTCAGGTTGAGCGGGATGCGGGCTTCGAGTTCGGTGAGCCGGAAAAGATGTTCCATGAGGACGCGGGCGTCGACCGTCTTCGAGCGAGGTTCGATCACCACCCTGACGTCTTCCGTCGACTCGTCGCGCACATCGGCGATCAGCGGACTCTTCTTCTCGGTGACCACCTCGGCCAGACGCTCGACGAGGCGGGATTTTTGGACTCCGTAGGGGATTTCGGTCACGACGATGACCCAGGTCCCCCTGCCCGTATCCTCGATCGCCCACCGGGCACGCAGACGAAAACTGCCGCGTCCGGTGCGGTAGTTCTCGGCGATGGCGGGGAGCTCGTCCACGACGACGCCGCCCGTGGGGAAATCCGGACCCTTGACGAATTCGAGCAGTTCCACGCTCTCGGCAGCCGGATGGGCGATGAGGTGGAGCCCGGCATCGCAGAGTTCGGCGACGTTGTGCGGTGGGATCGACGTCGCCATGCCGACCGCAATGCCTTGTGCGCCGTTCGCCAGCAGATTGGGAAATGCGGCCGGCAGGACGATGGGCTCCTGCTTTTCGCCCGAGTAGTTGTCGCGCAGATCAACGGCGTTTTCGTCTATCCCGTCCAGAAGCAGCTTGGCGACATCCGTCATCCTGGCTTCGGTATAGCGGTAGGCTGCCGCCGGATCGCCGTCGATGTTGCCGAAATTGCCCTGGCCGTCCACCAGCGGGTAGCGGGATGAGAAATCCTGCGCCAGCCGCACCAGAGCATCGTAGATGGCCTGGTCACCGTGGGGATGGAAGTCGCCCATGACGTCGCCCACGATCTTCGCGCATTTCTTGAAGGCGGTCCTTGGATCGAGCCGCAGCACCTGCATGCCGTAAAGGATGCGACGATGCACTGGCTTCAGTCCGTCTCGCGCATCCGGCAGGGCCCTGCCCATGATGGTGGACAATGCGTATGCGAGATAGCGCTCTTCCAGCGCGGTACGCAGTTGGACGACGGAAGCTTCCGGACCCCGCGGGGGGGGTGCAGGTGATTTGACCATGGAGCGAAGGCTCTTCTGACGCGGATCGGCCTGAGCGGCCTAAAAATCGGATTCGTTCCGATCGGTTTAACCATGCTCCGGCTTCTCAGGAACCGCTTTCAAAGACAAGCGTTCTACCTGAAGCCTGACTGTGGCGCCGTTGCACTAGCGGGGCCGCGAACCGAAGACTACTTCGTCGCCCAGCGGCGACGCCATCGGGCCAGGCGATACTCGGATCGACATCCGGTGTCTCTGCGGAAAAGGTCGCGACCCAATATGGCCAACACTTCTCTACACGCGAGTATCGAGTCCCGGATCGCCGTCCTCGGTCTTTCTTCAGGGATTTTCCTGGTGATCGCAACCTTGATCGGCGTCGCCCTGCTGAATCTGCCCCGTTCCGCCGGTGCCGCGGTCGTCGACGGCTCTCCGGTCGCTTGCCCGCTGGTAGAAGTTTCACTCGACCAGGGCTACGGGCTAACCCAGACCGCCCTGCGCCCGGTCTGCACCCAGAAGGCCGCTCAAGCCTCGGCCGAGAACAACGCCGCCAAATAGGCTTGGCGTGCGTCGGGCAGAGTGAGGCCGCGCGGCGCGAAAATATCGCGCTCCAAAAAATGCTGTGTGAGCCGAAATCCAGCGCGGAGGTCTTCAGGCGAGATATCTTGGCCCGAGTTCTGTTCCAAATGCAGAAACCCCGGCAGGATCAGAACGCGGTTCCGGTAAGGCTCACCCGCAGCACGGCCGATGGCGCGGCCAGTACGCGGCGATACGAACGCCAGGTCGGTTCGGGTGCCCGTCGCCGCGCAGGACTCGAGATCCAGGCCGAAGCCGAGGTCGGTCAGCAACGCCAATTCGAACCGCACCATCAATCGAGGCAGCGCTTGCCGGTCGTCGAGGAGATCGAGCATCGCCCCGAACCGCCGGTGCAGGTCCGGATGCGGATCTCGCTCAGGCAGAAGCCGCACCAGCGCGCATAGATGATTGAGAGCATGCAGTGCCAGGGCGCTCTCCATGATTCGCCCGGCGCGCATGCGCAATGGCTCGACCGCAAACGTGCCGATATGTTCGTCGAGCCTCGCCCGCCATGTCGCTATCACGCCATTGCCGGGCTGTAACAGCGAGCGCATCCGCCGGGATCTTCCGCCCAGCACTACGCCAATATGCCTGCCCCGCTCGGGCGTGAGGATCTCGAGAATGGCGCTCGTCTCGCCGTACTTGCGGACGCCAATCACAAGGCCTTCGTCACGCCATTCCATTGTTCCCGCTCAAAACTCCGTCAAACGCTAGGTCTATCAACAATGTGTCCGGTCGACGATGTCCCTTGCCGGGCGCAGAACCGGCGCTCTGCGATGCGCTCGATGCCCGTTCCGTTCCTGACGCCTGCAACCGAGTGCTTCAGTTGCGCCCGCGCGGGAATTCCAGACCCATTCCGCGAAACCGCTCGGGATCGTCGAGCCAGTTTTCCCTGACCTTCACATGCAGGAACAAGTGGATCGGCGTCTCGGCGGCTTCGGCGATGTCCTTGCGGGCCGCCTTGCCGATCGACTTGATGGTCCGCCCGTCCTCGCCGATGACGATCTTCTTGTGACCCGGCCGCGTCACGTAGATCGTCTGTTCGATGCGGGCCGAGCCGTCGGCCAAGGTTTTCCAGTCGTCGGTTTCGACCGTGGTTTGGTAGGGCAATTCCTCGTGAAGCCGCTCGAACATCTTTTCACGCGTGATCTCTGCCGCGAAGGCTCGCAGGGGCGCATCGGAGATTTGGTCCTCCGGATAAAGCCAGGGGCTCGAAGGCATCGCGGCGCCGAGCGTCTGCAGCAGCTTGTCGAGACCATGGCCTTTCAGGGCCGAGATCATGAACGTCTCGTCGAACGGCAGCCGCGCGTTGATGCTTTCCGCCAGGCCCAGCAACGCCGGCACATCGACGGTGTCGATCTTGTTGAGGATCAGGAACCGCGCCTTGCGCACTTCGTTCATGCGCACGAGAATTGCCTCGTTCTCGGGATCGAGACCCTTGCGGGCGTCGATCAACAATGCAACCACGTCCGCATCGCCTGCGCCGCCCCAAGCTGCAGCGACCATGGCTCGGTCGAGCCGCCGCTTCGGCGCAAAGATCCCGGGCGTGTCGACGAAGACGATTTGCGCGTTGCCCTCGATCGCAATGCCTCGGACCGGAGCCCGCGTGGTTTGAACTTTGCGCGAAACGATCGACACCTTGGCGCCGACCAGGGAATTGAGCAAAGTCGATTTGCCCGCATTGGGCGCGCCGATAAGCGCCGCGAAGCCGCATCGCGTTAGAGCTGGAATCATTCTTCAGCTCCTCCGAACGGTTCAAGAGGGAGGCATCCGAAGCCTTCCCGAATCATGAAGGTCTCGGCGGCAGCCTGTTCGGCCGAACGCTTCGAAGCGCCCTTGCCCTCCGCGGCTGAAAAGCCCGGCACCGTGACGGAAATCACGAATTGCGGTGCATGCGCCGGGCCGCTGCGATCCACTTCGCGATAGACCGGCGGCGCACGGCCCAACCCTTGCGCCCATTCCTGCAGTGCGGTTTTGGGATCGCGCAAGGCTCGGCCCGTGGATCGCATCCGCTCCGTCCATGCTTGGGTCACGACGGCGCTTGCGGCCGGGAACCCGGCGTCGAGGAACACCGCCCCAATCAGGGCTTCACAGACATCCGCGAGAATTGCGGGCCGTCGCCGTCCCCCCGACTGCCTCTCGCCAGCCCCGAGCCGGACGAAGGACCCGAGTTCCCACGCGATGCCGACTTCGGCACAGCGCTCCTTGCGCACCAAATCGGCGAGACGACGCGAAAGCTCGCCTTCCGCGGCGTGAGGGAATTCCGCATACAGCATGGCGGACACGCACAGCCCTAGAACCCGGTCGCCCAAGAACTCGAGCCTTTGATAACTGGCGCTCCGTCCAATCTCACCCAGAGCGCCGCTCATGTGGGTCAGTGCCTGGAACGCGAGATCCGCATTCCGGAATCGATGCCCGATTCGCTGCTCCAACGCCGAAAGATCCGTGGGATGCTCGGCCAGTGTCATCGTACGGGTTGGAAAATTCGACTCCAGCGCACCGTGGTCGGCCAGCGCCAGAACTCCCAGATTGGCGCGTCTTCCTTGATCGAGAAAAAAATCAACTCGGCGCGGCCGACGAAGTTCTCGAAGGGGACGTAGCCCACGCCCCCTTGTTCCGGAGGCACACGCGAATCAGTCGAGTTGTCGCGATTGTCCCCCATCATGAAATACTGCCCAGGCGGGACTTCATATGCAGACGTATTCGAATAAAATCCGTTGTCGCCGTCGCGCTGAATGATCAGGTGCGTGACGCCGCCGGGCAGCGTTTCCCTGTAGGTCGGCACTTCCACCTCGTTGCCGAACTGATCGCGCGTCGTGATCCTCTGTGTGGGCTCGCGCGGAACGATCTGCCCGTTGATGTAAAGCCGGGCGTTCATCAACTGGATCTTGTCTCCGGGCAATCCGATCACGCGCTTGATGTAATCGGTCTGGTTGTCCAGAGGAAGCTTGAACACAGCGACATCGCCGCGTTTCGGCGGCGTACCCAGAATACGACCTGAGAACAGATTGGGACT
>JBBPYT010000259.1:0-4013 GCA_038199665.1 Hyphomicrobiales bacterium | reverse complement strand
GACGCCGTGCTGCGGGAGCGCGACCGCGGCCCCAAGCGGCGCTTCGTAACCCTCATGGTCGACGCCGGCGATTGCGATGTGGTGGGCTATGAAACCGTCATGCGAGGTGGGGAGGTCGCCGGGGTCGTCACATCGGGCGGCTTCGGCCATCGGGTCGGCAAGAGCATCGCGCTCGGCTATGTGAGCAGCGATCTGGCGCGCGACGGCGAGCGGTTCGGGCTCGATCTTTTGGGCCAGGCGCGGAATGCCGCCCTCAGTCTGTCGGCGCCCTACGATCCGCAAGGCTCCCGCCTCCGCAGTTGATATCTCGAGCTTCGCCAGGACCGCCATGACCGATCAATCGACGCCGAGACGCCGCGGGCGGGCAAGGACCGGCGAGGCGGCTTCGCCCAACTCCTCGCGCTTGCCCCGGCTGAGCAATCCCTGGCCACCGGTCGAGATCTTCAGCCAGACTCAGGTCGATCGCATCACAGCGGCGGCGTTCACCATCCTCGAGGAAATGGGACTCGAAATCCGTAGCGCCGCAGCGCGGGTGATCTTCCGCTCGCACGGCGCGCTGGTCGACGAGGAGACGCAGATCGTCAGGATCGGCGCCGATATCGTCCGGCATTTCGCGCAACAAGCACCCGAACGCTTCGTGCTCCATGCCCGCAACCCGGAGCGCGACCTCCATGTCGGCGGCAATGTCGTGAACTTCGGTCCGGTGAATGGAGCCCCCAACGTGTCCGACCGCGAAGGCGGCCGGCGTTACGGCGACATCGAGGCGTTCCGGGACATTCTCAAGATCACCCATAGCCTCGGCATCCTGCACTGGCAGGGCGGAGTGGTTGTGGAGCCTGTCGACCTCCCGGTACCGACGCGCCATCTCGACATGTATCTGGCGCATATCGAGCTGTCGGACCTCGTCTGGGCGGCGCGCGGCGTCGGCGGCATCGCCGGGCAAGACGGTATCGCGCTCTGCGCCATCGAGCACGGCGTCACGCTCGAGCAGCTCGCGGCGCGGCCCAGCCTGATGATCGTGACCAACGTCAACTCGCCACGGCGGGTGGACGAGGAGATCCTCGACACGATCATGCTGATGGCCGAGCATGGCCAATGCGTGGTGGTCACCCCGTTCACCCTCATGGGCGCCATGTCGCCCGTCACCCTGCCCGGCGCCCTGGCCCAGCAGACGGCCGAAGCGCTCGGCATCATTGCGCTGACCCAGATGATCCGGCCCGGCGCGCCCGCGGTGCTCGGAGGTTTCACCTCCAACGTGGACATGCGCACCGGATCGCCGGCCTTCGGCACCCCCGAATACGTCCATGCGACTCTCGGCGGAGCCCAGATCGCCCGGCACTTGAAAGTGCCCTTCCGGTCGAGCGCCGTGAATGCCTCGCCGGCCGTCGATGCCCAGGCCGCCTACGAGACCGGCTTCTCGCTTTGGGCATCCATCATGAGCCACAGCCACCTCGTCAACCACGCGGCTGGCTGGCTGGAGGGCGGCATGACCGCGTCGTTCGAGAAGATCGTCGTTGACGCCGAGATGCTGCGCGAATGGGCCGCGATCTTGCGGTTCCGCGAGTTCGGCGACGAAGAGATCGGATTGGAGGCCATCCGCGGCGTAGCGCCCGGCGGCAATTTCTTCGAAGCGCAACATACGCTCGACCGATTCCGCACCGCCTTCTACCGGCCGATCCTGTCGGACTGGACCAACTACGAAAACTGGCAGGATGCGGGGGCCCGCGACGCCACCGTTCGAGCCACCGAAGTCTGGAAGCGCATGCGCGACCAATACGCTCCCCCGCCCCTCGACCCAGGCATTCGCGACGCCGTTCACGACTATGTGGCGCGCCGCAAGCGCGAACTCCTGCCGGCCGGCCCCGCATGAGCCGCCTCATCGGCAATGCGCGCATGTACGCCGTATCGCCGGAAGCCGAGGAGGCGTGGCGAGTCCTGCTCGGGCACGTAACCCGATCGGCCGGCGTCGAGCTCGATTACCTTCCCTATCCGGCCCCGCAACCGCTCGAGATATTGTGGCGGCGGACCGATCTCGGCTGTGTGCAGATGTGCGGTTTCCCGATCGCAACGAGGCTCGCCGACGTGGTGCCGATCGCGGCGCCCATCCCCGCCGCATCTTGGGCCGGCGGCCGCCCGATGTACCGATCCGACCTGATCGTTCGGGCCGATAGTTCGTTCCGCCGGTTCGACGACACTTTCGGCGGAACCATCGGTTGGACCCTCGACCATTCGCATTCGGGCTTCAACGCCCTGCGCCATCACTTGCTCGGCTTTCGCCGCAATGGGGAGAGCATGCTGTTCCGGCGTTCTGTCGGCCCGCTCGTCACCGCGCGCAAAATCCTCGACAGCGTCGTGGATGGCACCATCGATGTCGGACCGCTCGACAGCTACTGGCACCTGCTGATCCGACACCACCGCCCGGACCTCGCGGAACGGATCCGCGTCGTCGATACGACCGACACGGCACCGATCCCGCCCTTCGTGGCCAGCGCTGGGGTTTCCGCCCACACGATCGAGCGGTTGCGCCATGCCTTCGAGGCGGTTTCCGATCGCCCTTGGTTCCCGCCGCTCGGCGCTGGGCTCTGTATCGAAGGCTTCGCGGCCGTGGATCAGGACAGTTTCGCCACGACGCTTGAATGGGCGCACGACGCCGAAGCGGCAGGTTACCGGGTGCCGGCATAAGGGGCTCCCGCATCCTGCCGCGCAGTGGTTGAGTGCTTATTGCGCGGCCGGGGCGCCTGTTTCCTTGCTTTCGGCGCGGTGTTTCGCAGGGCCGAATTCACGGCTTAGATTGTGCGCGGTATTGATCAGCGCCACATGCGTGAAGGCTTGTGGGAAATTGCCCACCTGCCGCTTCGCCCGCGCATCGTATTCCTCCGACAGCAGACCGACGTCGTTGCACAGCGCGGTCAGTCGTTCGAACAGCGCCCGCGCTTCGTCGTACCGTCCCATCAGCACGTAATTGTCGGCGAGCCAGAACGAGCACGGAAGAAACGCCCCCTCATGGCCGCCAGCGAGGCCATCGACGTTGCCAGCTTCATTGTAGCGCTTCACGAAACCGTCTTCGACCAAATACTTTTCTATCGCCGCAACCGTACCGATCACGCGCTCGTCATCGGCGGGCAGGAAGCCAACGGTCGCCAACAGCAGCAGGCTGGCATCCAATTCCTTGGCCCCATAATACTGCGTAAAGCAGCCGAGTTCCTTGTTGAAACCGTTCTCGCAGACCTGGTCGTGAACCTTCTGGCGCACTTCGCGCCAGCGATCGATGGGGCCCTCCAGGCCGAATTCCTCGACCGATCGGATCGCACGGTCGAAAGCTGCCCAGACCATCACCTTCGACGCGGTGAAATGCTTGCGTCCGCCGCGCACTTCCCAAATGCCCTCGTCGGGCTGCTGCCAGATCGCCTCGAGATGCTCGATGAGCTTGCATTCGAGCTTCCAACCGGCCGCATCGGGTGCAAGCCCGAGGCGACGAGCCTGGTACATGGCGTCGATGAGTTCGCCGTAGACATCGAGCTGCAACTGGTTCGAAGCGGCATTGCCGATGCGGACCGGAGAGGAGCCCTCGTAGCCTCGCAGCCAAGGCAGCTCGTATTCGGTCAGGCGTCGTTCCCCCGCGATCCCGTACATGATCTGCATCTGGTCGGGAGAGCCGGCGACGGCGCGCAGCAGCCAATCGCGCCAAGCTCCCGCCTCTTCGAGGAACCCTGACGTGAGCAGGGCGTAGAGCGTCAACGTCGCATCGCGCACCCAGCAATACCGATAATCCCAGTTGCGCGGACCGCCCAATTGCTCCGGCAACGAAGTCGTCGGCGCGGCTACGATCCCACCCGTCTCGTAGTGGGTGAGAGCTTTCAGGGTGATGAGGGAGCGGATCACAACCTGCGTCCATTCCCCTGCGTTTTCGGTGCGATGCGCCTTGATCCAGTCGCGCCAGTCATCACTGGCGAGTTGGATCACTTCATTGGCGTCGACCGATTTGGGCAGCGGCTTGTACGACGGCGACCAGG
>JBBPYT010000258.1:0-10378 GCA_038199665.1 Hyphomicrobiales bacterium | reverse complement strand
GAGAAAACGCCAGGAGCACCACGACGAGCACGAGCCAGACGAGATGATCGAGCAGAAATTCCGCCGTCGCGCGCTGGAACCCACGGGGGGCGGCGGTCGAAGCCGCTTCAATGCGTGTGAGTTCCATGTCGATCATCCCACTGGCAGGTGGTGCGCAGGATTGAGGTTAGGCCGAAGCGGAGCCGGCTTCGCCTCCCGCCGTAAGTTCGGCGGAGCGCACAGGCAAGTGCGGTCGGGCGAACCCGAACGCATCCACCATGGCTTGGTGACTACTCGACCGGCTTGATCGGCTCGGCAGGTGCCTTCAGGTTCCCCCAAAAACGCGGCTCATCCACATTGGCCTTGGTGATTGCCGCGCCGGGGATCAACAGGTTCGGCCCCCAGGCCTCGTCCGTCAGACTGGAGTCGAGGCCGAGGACCTTGTAGGTGCCGGCCTTGATGGGCTCCTTCTTGGCGACCTTGTCGGCGAACATGGCCAAGCCGGCGGCTTGCGCATAGAGCGGCTGCTCCACTTCGACCTGCTCCCAGCCCTTGCGGATCAGGTCGAGGCCGACGGGCGCGCCGTTGGAACTGACCAGCATAACTTCGCCGGGCTTCTTGCCTTTGGCTTCGAGGATCGCGACCACGGGGACGGCCAGATGGGCCGCGTGGACGAAGATCAGGTCGATGTCGGGATTGGTGAGAAGCTGGTCGGACGCAATGTCCCCCGCCTTGGAGGCTTCCCACTGCAGCGCCGGCTGCGAGATGATCTTGACGTCCGGGAAGGCCTTCATCTTGTTTTCGAAGCCTTTCTGAATGTCGAGCGTATAGCTGTCTCCGGGATCGCCCAGGATCTGCAGCACCTTGCCTTTGACACTGCCCTTCTTGGTCTTCAGCAAATCTTGAATCTGGTCGGCGGCGATTTCGCCGATCTGCACAGTGCCCGCAATGGACGTCAGATCGGTCTTGGTCGAAGTGATCTGCCGATCGAAGATCATGACGGGAACGCCGGCGCTCCGCGCCTTTTCGATGCCGGGCTTCATGGCTTCGAAATCGACCGCCGCCAGCACCACTATCGTGGGCTTGAGGTTGATTACGTCGTTCATCTGGTTCTGCTGCAGATCGGTCCGGTTCTGGGCATCGAGCGACACGGTTTCGTAGCCGACATCGCCCATGAACTTGGTGATCGCCTTCACGGATTCGCTCTGGAACTCGTCGAGCAGCGTCGGGACGAGATAATAGACCTTGCCCTTCGAGGCGGCATAGCTTGCCGACATGGAAAGGGTTGTTGCCAAGGCGGCGGCGGCTGTAGCGGCGAGAAAACGAGACCGTGTCTTCATTGATATTCTCCTTTTGGGTATCGACTGACGGATGGAATGGCCTTTATTCTTCTTCTATGCAGAGGCGCGCATACGGATGTCTCCTGTTATCAAGGTGATGACTTCTTCCGGACTTGTGTCTCCGGTGCGGACGTCTCCCGCCACGGCTCCCTGACGAACGACGACGATGCGATCGGCCACCTGGAAGGCTTGCGCCATGATGTGGGTGATGACGACGACGCCGATCCCCCGCCCGGCAACGCGCTTGATCATCTCGAGGCCACGCCGGGTCTGCTCCACCCCGAGAGCCGCGAAGGGCTCGTCGAGAAGGACGAGCTTGCCGCCCCAGTGAACGAACCGATTGAGTTCGATCGCCTGGCGCTGGCCGCCCGACAGGTGCTCGACATTGGTGCGCAGCGACGGAATCCGCGTGCCCGCGTCGGCGATGGCCTTGGCGGTCTGCCGGTACATCTCGGCTTCCCGGAGAATCGGAATGCCGAGGACTTTGCGCGTGAGTTCGCGGCCCATGAAGAAATTCGCGACCACGTCGACATTGGTGCACAGCGACAGGTCCTGGTAGACCGTCTCGATCCCCGCCGCCTTGGCTTCGGCCGGCGATGAAAAATTCCGCTCGATGCCCTCGAAAATGATGCGGCCGAACGTGGCTTTTTCGCCGCCCGAGATGATCTTCACCAGCGTGGACTTGCCAGCGCCGTTGTCGCCCAGCAAGGCGATGACCTCGCCGCGACGGACTTCCATAGTGATCCCACGCAGGGCCTCGATGGCGCCGTACCGCTTCTGGATGTTGTCGAGCCGCAGCAGAACGTCATCGTCGCCCATCGCTCCCTCCTCGATCGCCTATCGGATCTTCGTCGACGCCCCATCGCGATGTTCCGGCCGTCGCACGTCTGGCCAGAGCTGCCCGAGGTGGCCGGGGCACCGCATGCCGGTCTTCAACGGCCGATCAGACAAGCGCAGGCTCCCGGGTCGGCTGAAAAGCCCCGGGGGCCTCCGGGAACAAGTTGAAGCGCGCGTCCTCGACCGCGCGCAGCGCATGCTCGACCGCGCCCAAGATCACTGCCCGGGGACCAAGCTCGGACACGATGAAGTCGCGCGGCGGCATAGGGATCATCGCCGCCACGCGTGCCTTCAGCGGTTCGAGGAGAGCGGAGCCCGCCTGGGACAACCCCGCGCCCAAGATCACGACGGCGGGATTGAGAACGCAACAGACGTTGGCGACGCCGATGGCGAGTCGTTCCGCAATGGCCGCGACGATGCCCCGCGCGGTCGAGTCTCCCTCACGCGCGGCCTCAAACACCAGCTTGGCGTCGATGGCCTCGGGCTTGCCGCCCGCACGCTTCAGCAGAGCGTCGCCGGTCCCGAACGCGATCGCTTCACGTGCCAGACGCGTGAAGGCGAGCCCACCGGCGGACCACTCGAACGGTCCAAAATCCGATGACGCGGCGTCCAAATCGTCGTTCGGCCCCACCATATAGCCGATCTCGCCCGCGATGCCCTCGGACCCGCGATAGATCTCGCCGCGAATCAGCAAGCCGAGGGCCAGCCCGATGCCGGCATGGAAGTAGACGGCATCGCGCACATCGACCGCGCCGCCCCATCGCTGTTCGGCCAGAACGGAAAGATGGACTTCGTTTTCGATCAGCACGGGGCAGTCGAAGAGGTTGCGCAGCATGGAGCCGAGCGGCAGATGGCTCCATCGGGCGAGGGTCGGCGCCAGTTTTATCATGCCGCTCGACGCGTCGAAGGCCCCCGGCACGCCGATCCCCACAGCCCACAACCGCGAACGCTCGATGCGGGCGCTTTTCAAAGCCTTGCTTACGACCTTGTTCACGGCCTTGATGAACGCCCCGGCGTTGCCCTGATCCGTCGGCTTCAGCACGAGCCTCTCGGTCGCACAAGCTTCACCATTGAGATCCGCGACCGTCACGGCGATTTTGTAGAAGCTGAGGTCGATTCCCATGACGTACGCGACATCGGCCGCAAAGGTCAGCTGGCTCGCGCGTGGACCCGGACGCTCCTGCCGGGCCGGAACATCGTCGGTTTCGCGCAAATAATTCTGCGCCAGCAAAGACGTAACGATGTCGTTGATCGTGGGTTTCGAAAGGCCGGTCCGTTTGGAGATGTCGGTTCGCGACAACGGCCCATCACGGCGCACCGCTTTGAGAACCGACGTGGTATTCTGACGGCGCATATAGGCGGGTGTCGTCAGCACTTCTTCGCTCACCTCTACCCTCCAATCGGTAAGGAAGTTAACAGTTAGGTTTGTTGTCCGTCAACTCGGAGTTGCCTTCCGACCTGAACAATCTCGCTGAACAGCTCACCGTCTCGGGACCACGGGTTGCCGGCTGCGCGGCTATTTCAAGATGTTCTGCGTTTGGTTGCCGCTGGCTATAGACCAACAGACGCTGCGCGAGCACCGGCCCTAACTAGGGCACCATAGGATGGCCACGTCGCTTGCTGGCTACTTTGCCGAATCAACGATCGGCCGCCCACGGATTTGACGTGGCGTCGTCAGATATCCTGAGACTGAGATCAGAGCGAAATCATCAAGGAGCCCCACTGGGCATGCAGGTTCTCCGTATTCGCCGATGCGCCGGTGAACGCCTGGCGAGCGCCTTGTTGCACGCGTTCGGGGCGGCTTCGGTCAGATCGATGCGAGTTCTTCCCTGTTTACGGGAAAGCTGCCCTAGACAGGTTCGCGCGGGACTGCGTCCACCGCCAACCGGTCCCGCTGCTGACGGAGCACCTGCGCGTGGCGAGTTCACTCGACATTTTCCGCGTTACCGGTGGCGTGGGTAGCCCAAATCACTTGGAGTGTGGGCCGTTTCGAGCTCCGAAGAGAGCCGATCGGCGCGGTTCGCTCACCGCCCCGGGTTTGGCGGTAGGGTCATTGCAAACTGACTGGACGCTTGTATTTCTTCCCGGGCCGCCGTAGGCCGAGCTGGCGGAGCTCGACTCTCATCCATGTCGAACGAACGACTCGCTTGCCGGCAGCCCACAATGGTTCTTGCCGAAACCATGCCCGGCGTGGCCCGCATCATGCACCTACGGGCTTTCAGCTGTATCCGACCATTTCGTAGTCATTGCGCAGACTTTCGTGGATGGCGCGAAGCGCGACTTTGCAAGCGTATCGATCGCCGCGACCGGGATCGAAATGCCCGATGCGCCAGTTGCACGATACGTTTGCGTCGTTCACCAGTTCGAGCATGACACTTCGCGCATCGGCACATGACGTGCGCGCTGTCAGGAGAGCCATAACTTTCCCGTTGAGTAGATTTTCACTGATTTTCATTCGACTTCACCTCGTCACACGGAGTATGGCCAAACGACGCTGAACGAGACAGCGGTTTCCGCTTCCCCTTCGGCCAGCTAAACAACCATATGTCGGTCACAGGTCCAGCACCAGAAGCTGTCCGACTCTCTGCCTCCGGCGGCACGGATGGCCATCATGGTAGAGAAAACCCCTGTTTCGTAGAAACACAATGAGGCTCGTGAGGAGGCTTCGAAAACCATCCAGACCGTGATTTGGTCAGAATTATATATGTGCCACGTCGGGCTTAAACAAGCACTTGCGGAAATTCCAACACGCGACGCCCTGGTCAACCCCATTGTGAAAACGCCGGCGGGCGGTACCCGCGGTAGCCTTCTTCGATGGGTGTTACGATTTCAGCCCGCCGCCACCCTCGCGGCCTTGACGCGGGTCCCTGACGACAGCGAGAATATCGCGATTGACGCTGGCAGGGCTTGCCGGCGGGACTTGAACGACCGGGGAAACGCCCGGGGACGCGTCGCAGGGAAACTGGTCGACCCGAGCGATTGACAAAAACAGACGATCAGGGAGGAAAACCGAGATGTTCAAGAAAATCCTGCTTGCCGGCACCGTTCTGGCGATGACGACGCTGCCGTCCTTCGCCGCAGGCGAAATCGTCGGCCTGATCACCAAGACCAACACCAACCCGTTCTTCGTCAAGATGAAGGAAGGTGCAGAAGCCAAAGCCAAGGAACTCGGCGTGACGCTGCAAGCCTATGCCGGCAAGGCCGATGGCGACAACGACGGCCAAGTCCAGGCCATCGAGGCCTTGATCGCGGCCGGTGCCAAGGGCTTCATGATCGTTCCGAGCGATTCGACCGCGATCGTGCCGACCATCAAGAAGGCCCGTGATGCTGGGCTTCTGGTGATCGCCCTCGATACGCCGCTCGACCCGATCGATTCCGCCGACGCCACCTTCGCCACCGACAACTTCAAGGCCGGCGAACTCATCGGCGCCTGGGCCAAGGGGACCCTCGGCGAGGAAGGCGCCAAGAAAGCGAAGATCGCCACGCTCGACCTCGCCGCGAACCAGCCGACGGTGGATTACCTGCGCCACAACGGCTTTCTCACGGGCTTCGGCATCACCGTGAAGAATCCGAAGCGCTACAGCAATTCCGATGATCCGAGGATCGTCGGCGGCGATGTCACCGCGGGAGCGGACGAAGGCGGCCGGAAGGCGATGGAAAATATTCTCCAGAAAGCCGACGACATCAATGTCGTCTACGCGATCAACGAGCCTGCGGCCGCCGGGGGTTACCAGGCGCTGAAGGCGGCCGGCAAGGAGAAGAACGTTCTCTTCGTCGGTGTCGACGGCGGCTGCCCAGGCGTGAAGAACGTCGCAGCCGGCATCCTGGGTGCTACCTCCCAGCAATACCCGCTGCTGATGGCTTCGAAGGGCCTCGAGGCGATCACCCAGTTCGTCAAGACCGGCAAGAAACCGGAGAAGACCCCGGGTCTCGAATTCACCGACACCGGTGCGACGCTGATCACCGACAAGCCGGTTAAGGGCGTGCCGTCGATCACGAGCGCCGAGGGCCTGAAGCTTTGCTGGGGATGATGCCGACGGACTTCTGACGCTCTATTGAAGGCTTGGCGAGGGCAGTCTTGCTCTCGCCAGTCCTCGCGGCTTTGCCTAACGCTGCATCAGGGTACGACCATGTCTCATGTTGAGGACACGCATAAGCCCGCCGACTTCGAGCAGGGATTGTCGGCAGTGGCGACCGGACCTGTCGTGTTCGAAGAGGAGAGGCAGACGTTCATAAAGCGCGTCCAGCGCTTCCTTCACGCTTATCCGACGATCGTGCCGTTCATAGTGCTGCTCATGGGGGTGGTGCTTGGCGCCTCGGTGAATTGGGCGCGCTTCACGACCGGCTCCAACCTGTCGACGATCCTGCTGCAGGTGACCATCATCGGCATTCTCGGGATCGCGCAGTCGCTGATCATTCTCACCGCCGGCATCGATCTCTCGGTCGGCATCGTCATGGTGCTGTCCTCGATCGTGATGGGCCGGCTCACGGTCGTCCTAGGCTGGCCGGTCGAGATCGGGTTCCCAGTCGGCATCCTGATCGGAACCCTCTGCGGCTTCATCAACGGTCTTCTCGTCACGCGACTGCGCATGCCGCCCTTCATCGTCACCCTCGGCACGCTTTCGATCTTCACAGCCCTCAACACTTGGTATTCGCAGTCGGAATCGATCCGCAACGTCGACATTCAGGAAAAGGCCTCCTTCCTGTTGGCGATGGGACAACCCATCGAAATCGGCACGGCGCGGATCATCTACGGTTCGGTGTTCATGCTCGTGATCGCCGCCGTGGTCTGGTATGTCCTCAACAAGACGGCTTTCGGCCGGCATATCTATGCCGTCGGGGATGATCTCGAAGCGGCCCGCCTGGCGGGCATCAATACCGACCGTACTCTGTTGAAGGTCTACGTCATCGCCGGCTTCATCTCGGCCCTTGCCGGCTGGGTTTTGATCGGGCGTGTCGGCGCCATCAGCCCGACGAGCGGGCAGGACGCCAATCTCGACAGCATCACCGCCGTCGTCATCGGCGGGACCAGCCTCTTCGGCGGGCGCGGCTCGATCGTCGGCACGCTGATCGGCGCGCTGATCGTCGGCGTGTTCCGTTCGAGCGTTTCTCTCGCCGGCCTCGATGTCCTCTGGCAGCAATTCGCCGTCGGCGTTCTGATCATCGTTGCTGTCGCCCTCGATCAATGGATCCGGAAGGTATCGGCATGAGCGTCGAACCCGTTCTCCAGGCCCGGAGCCTCGTCAAGCGGTACGGCCGTGTCACCGCCCTCGACCACGCCGATTTCGATCTCCTGCCGGGAGAGATCCTTGCGGTGATCGGCGACAACGGCGCCGGCAAGACCACCCTGATCAAGGCCCTGGCCGGGGCGGTCACCCCCGACCTGGGCGAGATCCGGCTCAACGGCAAGGTGGTGCATTTCCGCTCCCCGATCGAGGCACGCACCGCCGGCATCGAAACCGTGTACCAGAACCTGGCCCTGTCTCCAGCCCTGACCATCGCCGACAACATGTTTTTGGGGCGGGAGCAGCGTAAGGCGGGCTTCCTCGGCCGAACCTTGCGTATGCTTGATCGGGCCGGCATGCAAAAGCAGGCGCGCAAACATTTGAGCGCACTCGGCCTGATGACGATCCAGAACATCAATCAGACGGTCGAAACCCTGTCGGGCGGTCAACGCCAGGGCGTCGCCGTGGCGCGGGCGGCGGCGTTCGGAAGCAGCGTGATCATCATGGACGAGCCGACGGCAGCGCTGGGCGTGAAGGAATCACGCAAGGTGCTTGAGCTGATCCTCGACGTTCGGGCCAAGGGCCTGCCCATCGTGCTCATCAGCCACAACATGCCGCATGTGTTCGAAGTCGCTGACCGCATCCACATCCATCGCCTGGGCAGGCGGGCCTGCGTCATCCGGCCGTCGCTTCACACCATGTCCGATGCCGTCGCGATCATGACCGGCGCGATGAAGCCACCCGAAGACGAACTGGCCGCCTAAGCATAAGCCAGGTGAGGGTCACGACCTCGGACCCGGCGTCGGCCCAAGACGGGACGCTGCGCCAAATTAAACCGAAGGCGGCAAGCGTCGTAAACGTTTGTACTCTTTCATATGCCCATATTAGTTTTTGCAAATACTATCGCTGGGGACTCACCATAAAGACGTAGTCTTCGTAACTGCAACTATTGGCTGCGCAGCGCATTTTCCACTCACGTCCTGTTACATTAGGAGAGTGGGATGCTGTTTTCTTGGGCCGGAAATGCAAGCCGATGCGCTCCGCTCAAAATGTTCATCGGTTCTGCGATGGTGTGTTCCGCCCTGATGGCGAGTACGGCTTTGCTGGCGGCAGGCGCTAGCGTCTCAGTCGGCGGGCTCGGTGGTTCGAAAGCTAGCGCAGGCGTTTCCTCTGTGGGCGGTTCGACTGGGGCCAGTGTGGGCGCGGGTACCTCAACGGGAGGCCTCGGCGCCGGGGTCGGCGCGTCCGTCGGTGGGGTGAGTGGAGTCGGTGCTGGCGCGGGCACGTCGACTGGCGGCGGCAGCGGAACGAATACTGGCGCTGGTGCCTCGGTCGGCGGCGCAAGCGGCGTTGGCGGCGGCGGTGGCGTTTCTACCGGTGGCGGGCTCGGTGCAGGTAGTGTCGGCGGCGGCGGCCTCGGTGCAGGTAGTGTCGGCGGCGGCCTCGGTGCAGGTAGTGTCGGCGGTTCAAGATCTGGCACCGGGACAGGGACAGGCACAGGCGGCGGCATTGGAACCGGTATGGACGACAGCGCTCGCAGCGGTGACATGTCTGCCAGCGACGCCGGCGTGGGCTTCCGCTACAGCAATGGAATTGACTCGAAAGCCCTATTCGAACGGCAACACTGTCGGCACCACGGCTGCGGGGCTCGTCGCAGGCACTGATGGCAACAGGAAGCGTGACGCCGCTCGCGCGATCTCTGATGTAGCTCGCGGCAAGCTCGATCGAAAGGGGTAGTTACATTCTATCACAAAGGATATGGGGTGAGGGAAAAACCGCCAAAAGATGTATTGCTGCCCCGCTGACCATCGTTAAACTTCACAAAATGAGTTCTTGTCTTGGGACCGTGATGGTTCCTCCGGAGGTCGTCGGCAGTGTAGATTTGCAGGACATTGAGAAGTGCCGCATTGCACAAGCGTTCCAGGGCGGGTGAATTCGGCGGGTGAATTCGGCGGGTGAATTCGACAGCGCTAACGGCAGAAGTGACCAGCTGTGGCGATCACCTATACGTGCCGATCGCCAGCCATCGAGACTCGTAACGGATACGACTTCGCCCGCCTAGCCGGTCGCGTGAATTCATGTCGCGCTCCATTTTGACGGGGTCCATCCAGGGGTGGTGATGCCCCGCGACGATGTCGTCGTTTAACTTGTCCCTGCGCAGGCCGAAGCGCGCTCTTCCAAATAGCGAAATGAGAGGCCAGCATGCGCCTAGGTATCGTGTTCACCCTCATCGCCGTCCTGGCGGTTCTTCTTCTCGATGTTCCAAGTCGGTTCGCTCATGCACCGGCGCCATCGGCGGGTCGAATCGAGTCTGTCAACCATAACGTGTATGGCCCGAACGAAGTCCTGGTCCGCAATCTGCTGCAGCAGCTTGAGACACAGCAGGCGCGATCCACAGGTCTCGATCGCGATCTCGCGGCGGCGCGTGAGCAGCAGGCGAAGGCCATCCGGGATAGAACCGCCAACGACGATGCGGGCCGGTCTGCTGAGGCGGTCGCGAAAGACAACGAAGCCAAGCTCCAGAGCGAGCAACAGAAGGGCGCCGGCCTCGCCGACAAGCTGGCCGCGGCGGAGACGAAGATCGCGCAGCTGCAAGATCTGTCGACGAAGGCGCAGGCCAGAACCGACGACCTGCAGCATGGGGCAGACCAGGCGTTCGCCGAAGCGGCTGCAGCGAAGAAACAGCTTCAGACCGAGCAGGAGAGGTCCGCGGGTCTTGACCGCGACCTCGGAGCGGCGCGTGAGCAGCAGACGCGGGCTGGGACCGCCAAGGAAGATGCGGGCCGGTCCGCGGAGGCGGTCGCGAAGGACAACGAAGCCAAGCTCCAGGACGAGCGACAGAAGGGCTTAGCCCTGGCCGACAAGCTGGCCGCGGCGGAGCGCAGTGCAAGCGCGCAGGTCGAGGCGCTGCAAAAGCAGCTCGAGACCGAGCAGGCGCGGTCCGCAGGTCTCGATCGCGATCTCGCGGCGGCACGTGAGCAGCAGGTGCAGGTGTCG
>JBBPYT010000257.1:0-4705 GCA_038199665.1 Hyphomicrobiales bacterium | reverse complement strand
TCCATCCTGGCCTCCAACCCAGATCATTCCATGAATCAGAAACCGACCAAGTTGGGAACCCCGATTCACATCAGCCCCATCACGCTCTAGCAGGTGAGAGTCGTCTTCCAGGAAGGCGGCTCGAAAGCCGTTGTCCTTGTGCTATCGGAAAAGACCAGCTGGTCATTCCCTTACCATTCCAGCATCAACTTCCCCGAACGTCCCTATGATTTGTGCGTCCTGGAACTCGCCCGTGTTCGGGTCACCGGTGCGTGAGAACGCCACCGCACGGATTGCGGCGTGAATACGATGACCTCAAAGGAATGGAGCGATGGCTGACAATGAAACCGGTTTTGGCTCCGCATTGCTCGAAGGCCTTCGGGAAGCTGTCGCGTGGAAGCGCGGCGAGCTCGCTCTCGAGACCGTGAACATTGATCCTATGCCGGCAGATCGTGTTCGAGAAATCCGACGGAAAGTGGCCGAGGCTGCTCGACATTCCGCGCGGTCGGCACCTTACGAGGCGAGTGCCAGCGGCGCTTGATCTCTACTGCATCCCGATTGGGCAATTATCATTGCGGATTCGCTGAAACATCAACTACAGTTCCGAAGCTTTGGCCGCATGGCCGTGCATGCATGACGTCGGCGGGAATCGTGAACAAGCGGGCGGAGGGCGGATTGGGCCGCTCGTCGAGGATCCCAACGCGGTTCACGCGCTGCACAATGGGGACCCGTCGATCGAACCTGGCGAGGTTCTGGGCCTCATGGACGACAGCGGGGCGGGCAAGTCGAGGCTCGCCAAGGTCACGGCAGGAACTTTCTGGCGACCGCCGGGGAAATGAGGTGCTCGGTGGTTCATCATCCTGGCCATCGAGCTCACGGTGATGACGCTGAAAACCCCCGGCGCCGATCCAGGGCCACTAGGTGCTCGATAGTCCCCTGATCATCAAGGAGAACGCTGACTACAACCTCCCAAGCTCACCCTATCAGCGGCGGCCGGCCGCCGAGCCGGTCGGACTCCGACCGTAAGGACGGTCATCCGTTACCCGCTGCAGGTGCGGGGAACACCGCCCCGCGCCCACCAGACCAGCCATTCAGCCCGAGCAGACGTCACCAAGGCGGGCTCGGCTCAGCATCAACAATGGAGAGGAAACATGTTGCAACGAACACTCAAAGCGATCGCCATCGCAACGGCGCTCACCGCGTCGGTCGCCGCCGGGGGCATCTCACGGGCGGCCGAGACGCGTATCATCGTGGTCAGCCACGGTCAGGCCAACGACCCCTTCTGGTCGGTTGTCAAGAACGGCGTCACCCAAGGCGCGAAGGACATGGGGGTCAAGGTCGAATACCGAGCCCCGGAGACCTTCGATATGGTGGCCATGTCACAGCTCATCGATGCGGCCGTGAACCAGAAGCCGACGGGACTCGTCGTCTCGATCCCTGACGCGTCCGCACTCGGCCCGTCCATCAAAAAGGCCGTAGCCGCTGGTATCCCGGTGATCTCGATGAATTCGGGATCGGACGTTTCGAAGTCGTTCGGCGCGCTTCTTCACGTCGGCCAGGACGAATACCCGACCGGGAAGACCGCCGGCGAGAAGCTCAAGGAGATGGGCGGCAAGATCGGCCTCTGCGTCAACCAAGAAGTCGGGAACGCCGCGCTTGATGCGCGTTGCAAGGGATTCGCCGACGGTTTCGGCGGCAAGGTGACGGTTCTGCCCGTGTCGAACGAACCGGCCGAAGTCGAGGCCAAGGTCAAGGCCGCTCTCTCATCGAACGCCGACGTCGACACCATCATGGCGCTCGGAGCCGGCACGGCCGGAGAGCCGTCGCTCGCGGCGGTCAAAGCCGTCGGCAAGGGCGGGAAGGTCAAGGTTGCAACCTTCGACCTTTCCGCGGGATTCCTGAAGGCGGTTGCTGCGGGCGATGCCGCATTCGCAATCGACCAGCAGCAATTCCTGCAGGGGTATCTCCCGATCGTCTTCCTTGCGAACTACGCGAAGTACGGACTCATGCCGGGCGGCAACGTCGCTTCCGGCCCGAACCTCATCACCAAGGATAAGGCAGCCCAGGTCGTCGAGCTCTCGGCCAAGGGCATTCGCTGAAGCGACCGCGGCCTTCGGAGGGCGGGTTCTCCAATCCGCCTTCCATCCATCTGAGCATAGACGTGCGTCGGCGGCGCCCCTTCAGCAGATCGCCAATTCCAGAAAGCTTGATCATGGCCACGGTCGACGATGCAACCAAAGGCGGCGCTGCGCTGCCGCCGGTGCTCAACAATCAGCTGCCTGACGAGCGGCTGCGCAAGACCTCGTTCCTCACGAGTGCGATGCGGCGGCCGGAGCTCGGAGCCATCGCGGGCCTGGTGCTCGTCACGGCCTTCTTCCTGGCGAGCGCCGACTCGACGATGTTCACCCTCAGCGGGCTGATGACCATCCTGGCGCCAGCCTCGCAACTCGGCATCCTGGCTGTCGCGGCCGCGCTCCTCATGATCGGAGGGGAATTCGACCTGTCGATCGGTTCGATGATCGCCTTCACGGGGCTGATCTTCGGCGTTGCCGTGGTGAATGTCGGCCTGCCGCTATTGCTCGCGATCGTCGTCACGTTCCTGTTCGCTGCCGCGATGGGAGCGATCAACGGTCAGATTGTGATCCGAACGCGCCTTCCCTCGTTCATCGTGACCCTTGCGTTCCTGTTCATCCTCCGTGGCCTGACCCTGGTCGGCCTCAAATGGGCGACGGGTGGATCCACCCAGCTCCGTGGCATATCCGACGTCGCTGGCGACGGCCTGCTGAAGAGCGCCTTCTCGGGCGTCGCCTTCCCATCGATCTTCAACTGGCTTGCCGGTCGGGGCCTCATCGACAAGTTCGACAACGGCTTGCCCAAAGTGTCCGGCGTGCCTGTCTCGATCATATGGTTTGTCGGCATTGCCATCGTGGCGACAGCCGTCCTGCTGCGGACCCGGGTCGGGAACTGGATCTTCGCCAGCGGAGGCGACCCGAATGCCGCGCGCAACTCCGGCGTTCCCGTCAACCGCGTGAAG
This sequence comes from Hyphomicrobiales bacterium, assembly GCA_038199665.1. Lineage (GTDB taxonomy): Bacteria > Pseudomonadota > Alphaproteobacteria > Rhizobiales > Beijerinckiaceae > Lichenihabitans. The sequence continues at coordinate 1,692 of JBBPYT010000257.1, read as the reverse complement.
ACGGGCCTCTTTGTGCTCACCGCTTGCGCCGCCGCGCTCGTCGCGGTTCTGACCGTCCTCGACGCAGGCTCGACGGATGCCCGCCGGGGCTTCCAAAAGGAGTTCGAAGCTATCATCGCGGCCGTGATCGGCGGGTGCCTGCTCACGGGCGGATACGGTTCCGCGATCGGCGCCTTCTTCGGCGCCGTCATCTTCGGCACCGTTTCGATCGGCTTGACCTACACCACCTTCGACAGCGACTGGTTCCAGGTCTTCCTTGGAGGCATGCTGCTGCTCGCCGTCTTCTTCAACAACTTCATTCGCCGCAAGGTGACGGGGGAGCGCTGACAGTGGGCGACATCAAGCAACCTACCCATCCGGCGGGAAGACCGCCGATCATAGAGGTCCGGGACATCGTCAAGCACTTCGGATCCGTCGTCGCCCTCGCCGGAGTCTCCATGCGGGTGAGCCATGGCGAGGTGCTTTGCCTTCTTGGCGACAACGGCGCGGGCAAGTCGACGCTGATCAAGACTCTATCCGGCGTTCACCATCCAAGCGGCGGGGACTTCGAGGTGGAGGGGAAATCCGTTGCGTTCTCAAGCCCCAGGGACGCATTGGATGCCGGCATCGCGACCGTGTACCAGGACCTCGCGATGATCCCGCTCATGTCGATCACCCGCAACTTCTTCATGGGAAGGGAGCCCGTTCGAGGCGTCTGGCCATTCAGGCGATTCGATCTCGACAGCGCCCACAAAGTGACCCGCGATGAGATGAAGAAGATCGGGATCGACATCCGCGACCCGCAGCAGGCGGTGGGCACGCTGTCGGGCGGCGAGCGCCAATGCGTCGCCATCGCGCGGGCGGTGTACTTCGGGGCAAAGGTGCTCATCCTCGACGAACCCACATCGGCGCTCGGAGTCGCGCAGACCTCCATGGTCCTCAAGTACATCGGTCAGGTTAGGCAGAAGGGCCTCGGGGTCATCTTCATCACGCATAACGTGCGCCATGCCCACGCTGTCGGCGACCGTTTCACAGTGCTGAACCGCGGGCGGACGCTTGGAACCTACACGAAGGCGGAGACCTCGATGGACGAGCTGCAGAACATGATGGCCGGCGGAAAGGAACTCCAGATGCTCTCGGGGGAACTCGGAGGAACAATATAGCTTCGAGCGGCAGCGAGAGAGTGTCCCCTGGGGGCCCGAAGGCCGGGCTCCGACCCGACGGAGTATCGGCTTGAGGACCTGAACGCCGTGCCGCGACGCGAACAAGACAAGAGGCATTCAGATCCTCAACCGTCCAACAGATTCCTACCGAAACCGACGGACTCCCTGACACCCGCCGACGTAGCCGGGACTCGGGTTGAGCTGGCAGCCTGCCTGGGGTGTCGATGTCCGCCAGCGCCGATCTCTCGATGCGGCAATTCGGCTCCGTAACTTATTATCAGTCACCAGCCGTCCCCAGGGCCTCCGTTCCTCGGGCCCGACATCGCCTTTGAGCGGGCGGCGTCAGCGCGGAGTGGGCGCTCGTATCGCCGATCTCACGCCCGTATGAACGCCAGAAGGTCCGCGTTGATCTGGTCGGCGTGCGTCGTCGGCATTCCGTGCGGCAGGCGGGGGTAGGCCTTGAAGGTTGAGTGGCGCAGGAGTTCGGCCGACAGAGGCCCAGAATTGGCGAACGGGACGATCTGGTCGTCCTCGCCGTGCATCACCAGGG
>JBBPYT010000256.1:0-15592 GCA_038199665.1 Hyphomicrobiales bacterium | reverse complement strand
TCGATGTCGGTTGGTCCGGCGATGCTTCCTCCCAGACACCGGATTTGCTCGACGTCACACTTGACAAACGGGATTACGCCCCGGGCGAGACGATGCACGCCCTGGTGCACGCGCGGTTTGCCGGCAAGGCCACGCTGGCGATCACCAACGGCTCCGTGCGGACGATGCAATCCGTCGACCTCAAGCTCGGCGACAACAGCATCGATGTTCCGGTCGGCGAAGATTGGGGCACGGGCGCTTACGCCGTCGTACTCGCCCATCGCCCCCTGGACGCGGCATCCCGGCGCATGCCCGGCCGGGCGCTCGGGCTGGGCTGGTTCTCCATCGACGCTTCCGACCGCAGCCTGAACGTGGCGCTTGACGTGCCGGAAAAAATTCGACCTCGTTCGACCCTGACGATTCCAGTCAAGCTCGCGGGACTGCAGGCCGGCGAGGAAGCCGACATCACCGTATCGGCCGTCGACGTCGGCATTTTGAGCCTGACCCGTTACCAAACGCCCCAGCCGAACGACTTTTTCTTTGGCCAGCGAGCGCTTGGCATCGACGTCCGGGACCTTTACGGCTTTCTGATCGACGGACTTGGGATAGCCCGCGGCGCCATCCGTTCGGGCGGCGACAGCGGCGGCGAACTCGCCAGCGAGAAGCCGACCCAGGCGCCGCTGGCGCGCTATGCCGGCATCGTGAGGGTCGGGCCGGACGGCACCGCCACGGTGCGGTTCGACATCCCCGCTTTCAACGGGACCGTGCGCGTGGCAGCAGTCGCCTGGTCCCGAACGAGGACCGGCAGCGCCGAAGCCGATGTGGTGGTCCGCGATCCCGTCGTGGTGGCCGGATCCCTGCCGCGCTTCCTCAATATCGGCGATCACGCCCGCGCCCATTTCGAGTTCGACAACGTCGAGGGTGCGGCCGGCACCTATCGGTTGCGGCTCGATCCGAGCGGACCCTGGTTCTTCGCCGCAGATAGTCTCGACCAGACCGCCAAGATCGATGCGGGAGCGCGCGCCGGGCTCGACGTCGGGCTGACGGCAGCCGGCGTGGGCAGCGCTTCGCTCGGAGCCCGCCTGACAGGGCCCGGTTTCGACTACACCCAGGACTTGGGGCTCAAGATCCAGCCCGGCTCACCCGCCGTCTACCGGCGGGAGATCCGCCGGATCGAGCCAGGTGCGAGCCTGTCCTTGTCCGAGGACCTTTTGGCCGACTTCGTGCCCGGCTCCGGCGCGGTTTCGGCCGCGGTCTCGCCGACGGGCGGCATCAACGTGCCGGCCCTGTTGCTGGCTCTCGATCGCTACCCCGTGGGCTGCTCGGAACAGATCGTCAGCCGTGCCTTGCCGCTGCTTTACGTGAACAAGCTGGCGCCGGCACGAGACCTCTCGCTCGACGAGGACATTCCCGGGCGCGTGAACGGCGCCATTGCGCTGCTTTTGTCGCGGCAAGGCTCGAACGGCAGCTTCGGCTTGTGGTCGGTCGAGAGCGAGGGAACCGACGTCTGGCTCGACAGCTATGTGATGGATTTTCTGACCCGCGCCCGCGAAGCCGGTTATGCCGTCGCCCCCAAGGCTTACGACGCAGGGCTGGATCGGTTGCGCAATTTTGCCGCCAACAACGTCGAAGCCAAGGAGGAGGACGCGCCGTCGCTTGCCTATGCGACCTATGTTCTGGCCCGCAACGGCCGCCCGGTGCTGGGCGACCTCCATTACCTGGCAGCGACGCGGCTCCCCTCGCTCTCGACGCCATTGGCGAAAGCCCAGATCGGAGCTGCCCTTGCGTTGCTCGGCGACCGTGCCCGTGCGGCTCAGGTCTTCGGTGTCGCAACTGGCGCACTCGATGACACCAACGAGAGTCGGGGTTATCGCGCGGACTTCGGCTCACGGCTCCGGGATACGGCCGGCGTGCTCGCGCTCGTGGCCGAGTCGGGCCTCGGAGACGCAGTCACGAAGGTCGGTCGGCTTCTGGAGGATGCGCAAAAGGCGCCCTACCCGACCAGCACGCAGGAGGAAGCCTGGTTGGTGTTGGCAGCTCAAGCGCTCGAAGCTCAGGCCGGAAGTCTCGCATTGACGGTCGACGGCCAGGTCCACAACGGCGCATTTTATGGCACCTGGACGGCGCGGCGCCTCAGCGGCAAGCGGGTGGCGATCCGGAACAACGGTTCGGTCGCGGTCAGGATCGTTCTGACGACCTCCGGACAGTTGCCGACCGCGGAGCCGGCCGCAACGCATGGCTATGCCATCGATCGGCGCTACTACCGGCTCGATGGGACGGAGGTCGACCCTTCGAGCGCGAAGCAGAACCAGCGTTTCGTCGTCGTGCTGAAGGTGACGGAAGAGGAGGCGACCCAGGCTCGCCTGCTGTTGACCGACCCGTTGCCGGCGGGCTTCGAGATCGACAATCCCGATCTGGTCGCGGGAGGGTCGGTTGCGAACCTTCCCTTCTTGTCCGACGACGTGACCCCTGCCCACACCGAATTTCGCGACGACCGCTTTGTGGCGGCTTTCGACAGAACGACGGACCAGCCGGCCTTCTTCACGGTCGCTTACATCGTCAGAGCCGTCACACCCGGCCGCTTCGTCCATCCTCCGGCGACAATCGAGGATATGTACCGCCCTGAGCGCTTCGGCCGGACCGGTTCCGGCATGATCGAAGTAGTGCGGGTGGAATGAGAGTAGGGCTAATCGGCCCTCCTAACCCCTTTCAGGCGAGAGCCTTCGAGGCTCGTCGGAGTCGCGAAGGACTACCGCGTCGGACCGATCCGGTGTACGCGTCTCGATCATGCTTTCCTTGGCGCCGGGTGCAGTCCTCCATACTCGCGACCGAACGCGAATTGGCTGAGGATGAAAAGGTCTTCCGCGACGTTCGCGACCGCCGCGATCTGCTTGAGGATCGCGGTCCTCACGCCGAGGTCGCGACGACGCGCCATTGCCGAAACCGCAAGGAGCAGGCCGTCGCGACGTTGTGAATCTTGCATGGGACACCTCATGAGCGGACTCCCGGCCAACCTCGAACCAAAGCCGGACGAGCGAGACCGACCCTGCCGATTGCCGAACAGCGCAGCCCGCCTCAAACTTGAGCTTGACAGTGGTACTTTTGAGATAGTGCGAAACTTTGGCGGAAGCAGGTCCCTTCCGGGGCATATTTGTCTCGGCCCCTTCCCCTTGAAGAGGCCGATGCGCCTTGCACGTTCCGCAGGTAGTCTCCCCTCTTAAGCTTTATGAAGGTTAAATTCGGGTCTGCCGTTCGCCGCGACAATTGGCCGACCGGCTGCTTGCGAGAGTGGTCTCGAAAAGGCGCCGATCAAACATCAAGTGTTTCCCTCCACCATGTCCAATCGACTTGCGGCATCCGATGACTGATCCCGAGCAGAACCGCTTTTCGGCCCGCGCGGCTCGCTACGCCCGTGTGGGCGCCAATGTCGGGGGCGTCGCGGCCCGCATGGCGGGTTCCCGCCTGATGGGGACCGAGGGAGGTGCGAGCAATGCCGCGGCGCTGACCCGCGCACTCGGCGGACTGAAAGGTCCGCTCATGAAAGTGGCGCAGTTGCTGTCCACCATTCCGGACGCGCTGCCGGCCGACTACGCCGAAGCGCTCCAGCAATTGCAAAGCCAAGCCCCTCCCATGGGGGTCGCCTTCGTACGCCGGCGCATGACCGCGGAACTCGGACCGGATTGGCAAAGCCGCTTCGGCAGCTTCGATCTCCGACCCGCGGCGGCCGCCTCGCTCGGCCAGGTACACCGCGCATCGACGCGCCAGGGCGCCTCGCTGGCCTGCAAGCTGCAATATCCCGACATGAGCTCCGCTGTGGAAGCCGACCTGGCCCAACTCGAGGTTCTGTTTGCCATTCACCGCCGCATGAGCCCCGCGGTCGACACCCGGGAGGCCATCCGGGAAATCGAGGCTCGGATTCGGGAGGAGCTCGATTATCGGCGTGAGGCGCGCCACGCGGCACTCTATGCGCTCATGCTGGCCGAGATCGACGAGGTTATGGTGCCCGGGGTCCACACTGACCTTTCGACCGATCGTTTGTTGACTATGAATTGGTTGGAAGGGGCCAAGCTCCTTTCGTTCAAGGACGCGGCGCTCAAAGCCCGCAACCGGATCGCCACCGCCATGTTCCGGGCGTGGTGGCACCCGTTCAGCCACTACGGCGTCATCCACGGTGATCCGCATCTCGGCAATTACACGATCCGTTCGCAGGAAGCGCCCGATGGCCCCGAGGTGCTGGGCATCAATCTCCTGGATTACGGCTGCATCCGGATTTTTCCGCCGAAATTCGTCGGCGGCGTGGTTGATCTCTATCACGGCTTGCGCACGGACGACCGCGCTCGCGTCGTGCATGCCTATGAGGTCTGGGGGTTCAAGAAGCTCAGCAACGCCCTCATCGACACGCTGAACATCTGGGCACGGTTCATTTACGGGCCGATTCTGGACGATCGAATCCGCACCGTGGCGGATGGCATAGAGCCCGGCCAGTACGGGCGTAAGGAAGCGTTCCGAGTCCACAAAGCCTTGAAGGAAATGGGACCCGTGAAGGTGCCGCGCGAGTTCGTGTTCATGGATCGCGCTGCGGTCGGGCTCGGAGCCGTGTTCCTGCACTTGCGAGCCGAACTCAACTATTTCGAGCTGTTCAACGATGCGATCGCGGGCTTTGACGAACCGATCCTGGCATCACGCCAGACAGAGGCTCTGCGAGCCGTCGGGCTCAAAGGCGAGCCGGCGCAGCCTGCCGGATAATCGGCCGTTCATCTCCGGACTGCTATTCTGACCGAAGCGACCGATTCGGGAATTGCCGGAGGCCTCGCGCGTGCCGAGCTTGGTCAAATTCCTCGTCGTCGTGGCGATCCTTGCGGGTGTCGTGTACGGCGCGATGGAAGCTCTGGTGACTTTCGTTCAGGTCACGCCCCGTCCCATGGAGCAGACCATACCGGCTGCGAAGCTCAACAAATGAAACGTCCGGCGCAGGTATCGAGTGCGGATGAAGCCGCGACGGCGCGGGCCGGTGCTCAGCGGCTGCTGGACCTGTTCCTCGACATGATCGCCGCCGAGCGCGGCGCTGCGAAAAACACGCTCGAAGCGTACCGCCGGGACCTCGCCGATTATCTTGGGTTTTTATCCGGGAAAGGCGATCACCCGCTGCACGCCGACACTGCACAGGCTCGTGTCTACCTGGCCGAACTGCAAAGGCGGGGTTTGAAAGCGTCTTCCAGCGCGCGGCGGCTGTCCGCCCTACGGCAATTCCACAAGTTTCTTTTCGCCGAGGAACATCGTCCTGACGATCCCACGGTCGTGCTGGAGGGACCGCGCCGCGGCCGGCCCCTGCCCAAGATCATGAGCGTCGAGGATGTCGATCGGCTGCTTGCCGTGGCGCGCGAAGGTCTCGACGACGCCACGCGCCCCCCGGGCGAGCGCGCCAGAGCGGCGCGTCTCTATTGTCTTCTCGAGCTGCTCTACGCCACCGGGATGCGCGTGTCGGAACTCATCGCCCTGCCGCGAAGCGCCGCCCGCGCCGCGTCGGGCCGTGTCGATGTCCTGACCATCCGCGGCAAGGGCGGCCGCGAGCGGTTGGTGCCTCTGTCGGAACCCGCCAAACAGGCGATCGGCCTTTACCGGTCCATCGCAGCCCAAGGCCCGCGCGGGAAGGCGCTCGATCAGAGCCCGTGGCTGTTCCCCGCCGATAGCGAGAGCGGTTACGTCACCCGCCAGGCTTTCGCCCGCGACCTCAAATGGATGGCAGGGGCGGCAGGTCTCAACGCCGCGAAGATCAGTCCGCATGTCCTTCGGCATGCCTTCGCCAGCCACCTGCTGCAGAACGGCGCCGACCTTCGCATCGTTCAGGAACTGCTCGGGCACGCCGACATTTCGACGACGCAGATCTACACCCACGTGCTCGACGAGCGCATGAAAGCCATGGTGCGCGACTTGCATCCGTTGAGCGAGGGATGAGACTGCTCCTCCGCGCCGAGAGATCCTGGGCCGCTTCGGGTCCGACTTTCAGATGACGTGTTCAGGCGCGAGCGCACATGACGTTGTCTCGTCTGTTTCGACCTGCAAAGTCGCATGGCCGATTCCATAGTCGATCCTCAGGGTCTCGCAGATACCCATCAGGAAGACATCGCCGGGGTGACCGTCCGGCATGACCAAATGGGCCGTCAGTGCCGTATTGGTCGTGCTGATGGGCCAGATGTGGAGGTCATGGACCTGGATGACCCCAGGCTGGCCGGATAAGAACTTCCGGACTTGCCGCGGCTCGATATCGGGCGGAACCGCGTTGAGCGCCAGCGTGGTGCTGTCACGCAGCAGCTTCCAGGTTCCCCAGACGATCAGGGTATTGACGAGGAGGCTGACGACGGGATCGAGCCATAACCAGCCGGTCAAGAGAATGGTCAGACCTGCCAACACGACGCCGGCAGATACGGCTGCATCCGCCGCCATATGCACGAAGGCGCCGCGGACATTGATGTCGCCCTTGCGGCCGGAGGCAAAGAGCCAGGCGCAAATTCCGTTGACCGCGATGCCCATGGCCGCGACGATCATCACGGTCCCGCCGGCCACTGGCTCCGGATGGGACAACCGTCCGATGGCCTCCCAGCTCAAGGCCCCGACCACCACGAGAAGGAACACGGCGTTGAACAACGCCGCCAGGATGGAAGAGGTGCCGAACCCGTAGGTGAAGCGCGCCGTGGGAGCCCGGCGTGCCAGGAAGCCGGCTGCGCCGGCGACCGCGAGGCCGAGAGCGTCGCTCAAGTTATGGCCGGCATCGGCCAGCAGCGCGACCGAGTGGCCCGCCAAGCCGAACACCACCTCGGCCACCACGAAAGCCGCATTGAGCCCGATGCCGAGCGCGAAGGCCTTGCCGAAGTTGGAGGGCGCATGGCTCTGCCCGAGGCCATGGTGATGATGTCCCGCGTGGCCCCCGGCGCCGTCCCTGTGTTCGTGATGAACATGGCCGACGTGCGCGTGCCCGACACGGGGATGCTCGTCTTGCGGCGCCATGGACCTGTCCTTCTCGCTCTGGTTCAGCTTCACCATACCGCACTCCGGCGCGTTCGGGCCTTCGGTCGCGCAAGCTCCCGACGTCGAGATGGACAACCGGCGTGCGTTCCGCCATCACACCCGCAACGGGGAACCGAGATGGACCGGCCGAAAATCATCGAAGGCGGCGGGCAGTCGCCCGAGATCGTGACGCTCATGCGCGATCTTGGTGTGGCGGCCCGAACCGCGCAACGCGCATTGTTGAATGTGTCTGCCAGCACCAAAAATGCCGCGCTGGCAGGTGCCGCTCTTGCTGTGCGGAACGCGGCGCCCGTCATTCTGGCCGCCAACGCCGGCGACATGGCGGATGCCGAACGGCGTGGGCTGCCCCTGGCCTCGCTCGACCGGCTGAAGCTCGATGCGGGCCGGGTCGAGGCGATCGCGCGCGGTATCGAGGACATCGCCGCCCTCCCCGACCCGGTCGGCCGCGTGCTCGCCCGCTTCGAACGTCCGAACGGGCTGCTGATCGAGCGCGTGTCGACGCCGCTCGGGGTGATCGGCGTCATCTACGAGAGCCGGCCCAACGTAACGGCGGACGCGGGCGCCTTGTGCCTCAAGGCGGGCAATGCGGCGCTGCTGCGCGGCGGTTCTGAAAGCTTTTTCTCCTCGGCGGCGCTGCACAAGTGCCTGGTCGAAGGGCTCAGAGGGGCAGGCCTGCCGGAAGCGGCGATCGGGCGGGTGCCGACACGCGACCGCGCCGCGGTCGGCGCCATGCTCCAGGGACTCGACGGCAACATCGACGTGCTGGTGCCCCGCGGCGGCAAGGCGCTCGTCGCGCGCGTCCAGGCCGAAGCCCGGGTTCCGGTGTTCGCCCATCTGGAAGGCATCGTGCATGTCTATGTCGACCGCGCCGCCGACCTCGACCGCGCCGAAGCGATCCTTCTGAACTCGAAGCTTCGCCGTACCGGGATCTGCGGGGCTGCCGAAACTCTACTCGTCGATGCGGCGGTGGCCGACACGCATCTGCCGCGGCTCGTCCGTGCCCTCCTTGACGCAGGCTGCGCGGTGCGGGGCGACGAACCGACGCGCGCCGTCGATCCCCGCGTGTCGCTGGCCGGCGAGGAGGATTGGCGAACCGAATATCTCGACAGCATCATCAGCTGCCGTGTCGTCACCGATCTCGACGCCGCCATCGAGCACGTGTCCGTTTATGGCTCGCATCACACCGATTGCATCGTAACCGAGGACCTCCGAGCCGCCGACAAGTTCCTGGCCGAGGTCGATTCCGCCATCGTTCTCCACAATGCCTCGACGCAATTCGCGGACGGCGGGGAATTCGGCTTTGGCGCGGAGATCGGCATTGCTACCGGCCGGATGCATGCGCGCGGACCTGTCGGGCTCGAACAGCTGACTTCCTTCAAATACCGGATTCGCGGAAACGGGCAGCTCCGTCCGTGACGGAGAGTTTCCGGGAGTCGCCCGGCCGGGCGCTTCCGCCTTGGGCGCCGGGCATGCGCATCGGCCTCTTCGGCGGCAGCTTCAACCCGCCGCACGAAGGTCATCGCCTGGCGAGTCTGACGGCCTTGAAGCGACTCGGGCTCGATCGCGTCTGGTGGATCGTGACCCCCGGAAACCCGCTCAAGGAGACCGACGGGATGCCGGATTTGGCAACCCGCATGGCGGCGGTGAAGCGCGTGGCTCATCACCCGCGCATCGCGGTGACCGGGATCGAGGCGGCAATCGGCACGCGCTACACGGTCGAAACCGTTGCCTATCTGATGCGACGCTGCCCCGGCGTGCGCTTCGTCTGGATCATGGGCGCCGACAGTCTTCTGCAATTGCCGCTTTGGCGGCGCTGGCGCGAACTCGTCGACCTGGTCCCGGTCGCGGTGGTCGATCGGCCGGGCAGCACGTGGCGTGCGCTCGGCGGGCGCGCCGGAGCGGTCCTGACGCAGCATCGCCTGGGCGAAGACGAGGCGCGGCTGTTGCCCGACCGATCGCCTCCGGCTTTCGTATTCCTCCATGGCCGACGCTCCGACGCCTCCTCGACCGCGCTGCGCCATGCCGGAAGAGGCTTGCAGCTTTAGGCCTGCGTGGCCTCCTTCGGAAACGTGGATGCCGCCAGAGCGCCGTACCGCCACGCCTGCAGGACGCCGCGGGCCGCGAGGAAGCCCAAAAGCGCGAGCCACAGGCCCGCGTTGCCCCATGGCTTCAGCAGGTAGAACAGGCCGAGGTAGATCCCGAGCGATGCCAGCATCAGGTTGCGCATGTCGCGCGTCCAGGTCGCTCCGATGAAGACGCCATCGAATTCGAAGGCGAGCGCGCCCCCCAGCGGCGTCAGCGCCGCATAGGGCAGAAAGGCCCGGGCGAACTGCCGCACTTCGTCGTTGGTACTGACGATGTCGATGAACGGTCCGCCACCGGCCAGCGCCACCGCCGAAGCACCGGCCGAGAACGCGACACACCAGAACGCGGTGAGCCGCACCGCCTTGCGGAAACCCACGCCGTCCCGCGCGCCGACCGATTGACCGCACATCTGTTCGGCGGCTGTCGCGAACCCATCGAGGAAGTAAGCCGAGATGAGAAAGAGGTTCATCAGTACCGCATTGGCGGCCAGGATTACGTCTCCGCCGCGGGCGCCTTGGGCGGTGAAGAACGCGAAAGCGAAAATCAGGGCTGCCGAGCGGATCATGATGTCGCGATTGATGCCGACCATTCGCCTCAGCCGGGCGCTGTCGCGCAGTACGTGCCAAGGGACGTGCAGGTGCGGACCATGCAGACGAACAAGAACGCCCAGTCCGATCAGCGCGCCCAGCGCTTCGGCGCCAAGCGTCCCGAAGGCCGAGCCGCGTACGCCGAGCCCGACCCCCATCACCAGGGCGACGTTGAACGCGATGTTGGCCAGATTGACGAGCACCTGCAGCAGCAGGCCGACGTCGGTGCGCCCGTGGCCGATCACGGCACCCAGCACAACATAATTGATAAGCGCGAACGGGGCCGACCAGATCCTGATGTTGAAATAGGCCCGCGCCGCCCCAGTCACGGCCGGCGAGGCGTTAAGCGCCGAAAAGGCGATCCAGGCGATCGGACCCTGCAGGGCAACCACGCCCACCCCGAGAGCCGCCGCCAGGATCAGCGCGCGCAGGACCGTCGCACGTTCTTCGTCGAGGGCACCGGAGCCGACGGCCTGAGCCGTGAGGCCAGCCGTGCCCAAACGAAGGAAGCCGAGACCCCAGAACACGAAATCGAAGATGACGGCACAGGCCGCTATGGCTCCAAGAAGATTGGCCTGGCCCAGCCGGCCGATCACCGTTGCATCCGCGAACCCGAGAAGCGGCGTCGACATATGGGCCAGCGTCATGGGCAGGGCGAGCCGGATGACCGCCGCGTGAGTGACGGCGACCGGTCTTGCAGCCGCGCCGCTGCGCTCCGGGGTCGGCACTGGGCCGGCTAGTCTACGCGGCACTCTCCTTGGCCCGATCGGCGCGCTTGCGTTCGTTCGGATCGAGCTTGGTCTTGCGCAGACGAATGGACTTCGGCGTCACTTCGACGAGTTCGTCGTCCTCGATATAGGCAAGCGCCTTTTCCAGCGTCATGCGGATCGGAGGGGTCAGGCGCACCGCCTCGTCCTTGCCGGCCGCCCTGATATTGGTCAGTTTCTTGCCCTTGAGCACGTTGACTTCGAGATCGTTGTCGCGCGTGTGCTCGCCGATGATCATGCCCTGGTAGACCTTCCAGCCCGGCTCGATCATCATCGGGCCACGGTCCTCGAGGTTCCACATGGCATAAGCTACCGCCTCGCCGGCATCGGTCGACAGCAATACGCCGTTCCGACGCCCGGCGATCTCGCCTTTCCATGGCGCGTAGGCATGGAACAGCCGGTTCATGATGGCCGAGCCGCGCGTATCCGTCATCAGTTCGCCCTGGTAGCCGATCAGGCCCCGCGTCGGGGCATGGAACACGAGCCGCAGGCGATCGCCCCCCGATGGGCGCATCTCCACCATGTCGGCCTTGCGTTCCGACATCTTCTGGACGACGACGCCGGAATGCTCCTCGTCGACGTCGATCACCACCTCTTCGATGGGTTCGAGCTTCTCTCCGCTTTCCTCATCGGTGCGAAAAACGACCTTGGGTCGCGACACGCCGAGTTCGAACCCCTCGCGGCGCATGGTCTCGATCAGAATCGCGAGTTGCAGTTCGCCGCGCCCTTCGACCACGTAGGAATCGGTGTAGGGCGAATCGGAAATGCGAAGGGCGACATTGCCTTCCGCCTCCTTGTAGAGGCGGTCGCGAATGACGCGGCTCGTCACCTTGTCGCCCTCGGTGCCGGCGAGCGGACTATCGTTGACCAAAAAGGTCATCGACAGAGTCGGCGGATCGATCGGCTGAGCCTGCAAGGCTTGTGCGACCTCGGGCGCGCAGAGCGTATCGGCCACGTTGAATTTCGGCAAACCGGCGATCGCGACGATGTCGCCCGCCTCGGCGACGTCGATCGGCGTACGCTCGATGCCGCGGAACGCCAGAATCTTCGTGACGCGACCGCTTTCAACGACATTGTTATGCGCGTCGAGCACCTTGACGGTCTGGTTGGGCCTGACGGCACCGGACTGCACGCGGCCGGTAATCAGGCGACCCAGATAAGGGTTGGCCTCGAGCAGAGTCCCAAGCATCCGAAACGGCCCCTCCTCGACGCTCGGCGGCGGCACGTGTTTAAGCACCAGTTCGAAGAGCGGTGTCATTCCCTCGTGGGCGGCATGGGGCGAATTCGCCATCCAGCCCTGTTTGCCCGAACCGTAAAGGATCGGGAAGTCGAGTTGCTCGTCATCGGCGTCCAGCGCGGCGAAGAGGTCGAAGACGTCGTTGACGACTTCGGTGATCCTGGCGTCCGGGCGGTCGACCTTGTTGATGGCCACGATCGGCCGCAGCCCGAGCTTGAGCGCCTTCCCGACCACGAACTTGGTCTGCGGCATCGGTCCTTCGGCGGCGTCGACCAGCACGATCACGCCGTCGACCATAGAGAGGATGCGCTCGACCTCACCGCCGAAATCGGCGTGGCCGGGCGTGTCGACGATGTTGATGCGGTTGTCGTGCCACAACACCGACGTGACCTTCGCCAGGATCGTGATGCCGCGCTCCTTCTCAAGATCGCTCGAGTCCATCACGCGCTCGGCCACCCGCTGGTTTTCGCGAAAAGCGCCGGACTGCTGGAGGAGCTTGTCGACGAGCGTGGTCTTGCCGTGGTCGACGTGGGCGATGATGGCGATGTTGCGGAGGTTCATGCAGTCGGTCTTACGGTGGCAGGGGCTTGAGGCCCCTCAGAAATGGGGAGCGATTCACTGCATTGGAAGGAGACTGGATCAGCTCGCACGCAACATGCGGCAGGAAGATCTCGCAGCTGCGAAATGTCCTATCCGAAGATGGGAAATTTGCAAGCTTGCCTGGCCGGGGCTTGTCGCACGTTACGGTGAACCGCGGGTGCGGGAGGTTGCCCCGCCGGCGTTTGGGAACGCTGTGGCTTCGCTCCAAGGTCAAAAGCGACGCTGGAAGTCGTGGCTTCACTGCTGAAAAGCGTGGTTTTCGGGCCCGGCCGAACCGAAAACACTCGCGAAGCTCTCGGCATGCTGCCTAATCCGACGCGGCCGTCGCGCGAGCGTACCCTCCGTCATTGGCGGCCACGATAGCCCCGCCACCAGTCAAGGCCTTGCGGCGGTCGCGGATCGCGGCGCGCACCTGGTCCAAGGCAAGGCCGAACACGGTCAGCCGACGTTCGTCGCCACCCGCCGAGGCGCTGTCGAGGAGGGAGGCCAGGATGTCGTCGGCTTCGCTCTGGAGACCGTCGAGCGCCACGATCGTGGGCGCTATACGAACCAGGGCCAGCATGTCGATCAGCCGGCCGACCGACGCGTCGAGGACCGCTGCTTTTCGACTGTTCATGCGGCTCATCATGGCGGTAGCGCCGGAGGCGAGCACGCCGAGCATCATGGCGCCCATGTAGATCATGTCGCTGTACTTGTCGAAGAAGGTTTCTTCCTCATCGTCGATATAGGCCGCCGCCCCGGCGTGGACCGGAAGCGCGGACCCCTTGTCGGTCGAGGGCGCCTCGATGCGCTGCGCGAGCGGCGCGGCCGCAGCGAGGGCCGAGCGTTGGGACAGGAAGAACCGGGTCAAATCGGCGACGGCGCCCTGCGCGACGGTCTCGTTGGCCACCAGGCGATGCGTCACGCTCAGCGTATCGAACTCATCGGCGGGGCGGGGCGGCGATCCTCCGAAGGCGCCTCGCACGATCTCGGTCGACTCGTAAGCCGACGAGCGTTGCGCGATCGCGGCCGCCTCCGCGATCGGAATGAAGACGGGCGAGCCCCCGCCGGCCGAGGTGACGCCCTTGACGAGGTCGCGCATGAGCGGGCCCGACACGACATCCACCGCCATCACCGCATCGACGCGCTTGCTTCGGATCGCCTCCGCCACTTCGTCCGGCAGCAGCGGGACAACGGTGACCGCCTCAGCGGGGACGTCATATTGCGCGAGAGCTGTTTCCAACAATCGGTCGTTGCCCGCACCGTTGCGGATCACGCCGATCCTATGACCCGCAAGGTCGGGGACCTCATGCAGTTCGCCCGAGGCCGGCGCCAGGAGAATCGCTGCGTCGCGATGGAGAATGACGACCGTCTGCCCGCTATTCGGCATGGCGATGTCGGTCCGCACCACCGCGAGATCGGCCTTGCCGGCGTCAACCGCGGCCGAAGCCGCAGCCGAGCTTTCGGCGGCAATGAGATGCAATCTGATCTGCTCTCGGCCACGCTTCAGCTGCGCAGCGGCTGCCAGCATCAGTTCGTGGTCTTCGGCGTCGGCGCGCGAAACGGCGACGCTCAAGGTCGTCGGACGCTCATACCAGAAGGCCATTCCGCCGATCAGCAGCAGAACCGCCGAAAGTCCGCCGACAGCCAAGACGATCAATGGACGACGCATATGCCAATATCCCCGCGACCGGAGAGGGACGGCTCGTGTCCCGAGGACCTAGTCGTCCAACGCCAACCGGACCATTCTGTGGCGCGAGTCTGCTTTCGGCAAGTCGGTGAGCCTGCCAGGATCGCCTCCAGCGAAGGGCGAGGGCTTCAAAAGATCGGAAATTCGTTCCCCAAAAGCTTCATAGGTCCCCGGCTCAGGTTGCGAAGCGGAAATGCAGGACATCACCGTCGAGCACGGTATATTCCTTGCCCTCCAGCCGGAACTTGCCCGTTTCCCTCGCGCCGGCTTCACCCTTGTTGGCCACGTAATCGTGGTAGGCGACGGTTTCCGAGCGGATGAACCCCTTCTCAAAGTCGCTATGAATCACACCGGCGGCCTGCGGGGCTTTGGTGCCCTGCGGAACCGTCCAGGCCCGAGCTTCCTTCGGCCCGACCGTGAAGAAGGTTACGAGGTGGAGGAGGGTGTATCCGGCCCGGATCACGCGATTGAGACCCGGTTCCGAGAGCCCGGTCGCGTCGAGGTAGTCCTTCTGCTCATCCGGGGGCAGAACCGCGATCTCGCTTTCGATCTTTGCCGACACGACCACGCTGGCGGCGACCTCCTGCTCGGCGCGCGTGGCCACCGCCCTCGACAAGGCATTGCCCTTGTCGGCCGCAGCTTCCTCCACGTTGCAGACATAAAGGACCGGCTTGGACGACAGAAGGCCTAGCGCGGCGAACGCTTTCCGCCGATCCGGCTCCATCGCGGCCAGCCGCGCCGGTTTGCCCTCGCGCAGCAGCGCAAGACTGCGATTGACGAGCTCGAGCGTTTCCCTAGCCTCCTTTTCGCTCCCCTTAGCCTTCTTCTCGAGCGCGGGAAGACGCTTTTCCAGACTATCGAGATCGGCCAGCATCAGTTCTGTCTCGACCGTCTCGATGTCGCTCAACGGGTCGATTCGCCCCTCGACATGGGTCACGTCGCCGTCCTCGAAACAGCGCACGACATGGGCAATGGCATCGCACTCGCGGATGTTGGCCAGGAACTGGTTGCCGAGCCCCTCCCCCTTGGAGGCGCCACGGACAAGGCCGGCAATATCGACGAAGGTCAGCCGGGTCGGGATGATCTCCTTCGAACTCGCGATCTGCGCCAATGTCGCCAGCCGGGGATCCGGGACGGCCACATCTCCCACGTTGGGTTCGATCGTGCAGAACGGATAGTTGGCGGCTTGGGCCGCCGCCGTTTGCGTCAGCGCATTGAAGAGGGTCGACTTGCCGACGTTCGGCAATCCGACGATGCCGCATTTGAAACCCATGAACGGGGACCTCGAAGATGGTTGAACCAGGCGCAACGCGCCAAGCCTTCGGGAGGGATCATCCCGCCCGGGCATTGAGGCGTTTCTGCCGCAGCATCGCGTCGCTGGCAATCTTCATGCGAATTCGCAGGGCAACACCCGCCGGGCGAACGCAGCCAAGCCATCCAGACCCCGCGGACGCTCGGCCGGATTGCCGCGGCGCTGTGCTGCTGGCAAGGACGTCGTCGCGGCGTGCTCGCTGATGAGCGCAGCCGACGCTCAGCGCTCGCGCATTGCGGTCGAGGCGACTTCGAGCAGCGGCGAGAAGATATAGCCGAGGATGCGGCGCGTGCCGGTCTTGATCTCGACCGTCACGGCCATGCCGGGCAC
>JBBPYT010000255.1:0-2377 GCA_038199665.1 Hyphomicrobiales bacterium | reverse complement strand
GCCGCGTCGGCGCAGCCGAACCGAGAGCGAACGTGAACGGCTGCGGTAGCGGGCCCCGGGTTCCTTTTACGCGGCCTGGTCCGTCGACAGGGGGCCGGGCAGCTTGCCCTGGAAAATGTAGAGGTCATGAATCGGCACCTTCAAGAAGGTGCCGGCCGGAACCCCGAAGATTTCCGTATCTCCGGGGGCGTGTGGGCTGACCAATCCGTGAGCATCATCGGTTGCATCAGGGCTTGGGACCCGGCACGAGCGGCAACAAGCGGCCGGCCGGGACTGGTTTTTGTGGTGCTGCGAGGCTGCAGCGCGCGAACCGGAGCCCGCGCGGAATTTTCAGTCGTACGACCTGCCGTTTGACCAGAATCGCATCCGGGCCGAGCATCCGGATCCTTTCCGTGACGTTGCCCTGATGTTCCGGATGGCGGCAGTCCTCGAAGAGTTCCCATTCCCCTGAGCCGAAAGCCACCTTCCGCAGCACGCAATGGCCGCTCGACGTCGTGACCTCGCGCGCCGTGTAGGTTCGCGTGTTCGGCGTGGTCGCCGAGCAGATCCGGTCGGCTCTCGCCCACGTCCCCTCGAACGGGTAGGCTTGCTCTGCGCAAAGACTGGGGGCCCAGACCAGAACCGCGCTGACGACCGCTGCACCAACCCAGACGGGAAGCCGCCACGAACACGCATGATCGGCCTGCAGCCACGATGTCATGGGGAATACCCGAAAATCCTGCAAGATGGGAGGGTCCGCATGTTCTCCTGCGCGAAGGCGTTTCGCAACAGCCGCGCCGCGATTTTTGGATCGCTGGACGGCTCATTCGTCATTGGCCGGTTCGAACTGCCCCAGCGGCACCGCCCGAGACGCCAGCTGTCCTACCGTGACCTTGGGCGCCGCGCGTGCCATTCTGATCTGAACAGGCGTCATCCCGGTTACCTCTATTTGCTCTTGAGCGCACTGGCGGAGGTTTCGGCCTCGAATGTTTCCGGTCAGCGCGTCGCGCAAGCTTAAGATAGAGCGCGGCGACGCCGCAGCAACGACGGCGAGGCTGCCTCGCCGAGAATCCGGCGCCGCACCTGCGAGACGGATCAGCTGGCCGGCTCGCCCACAGAGGAGGACGGCGGCGTGCCGTCGGTCATTTTCGCAGTCAGCCAGGCGTCCAGCTTGTCGAGCGCCGGGCTACTGACGACGGGTGGCGGCGTGGGTTGGGCCAGCCCGGCTTCCTTGAAGCGGGCATGGATGTCGAACAGCAGATCGCTCGTCACCCGGATGGCGCCTTCGACATCCTCGACGAAACACACCAGCTCGAACTTCATACCACTGTCGCTAAGGCTTGTGAAGAACACCTGCGGTGTGGGAAAGGCGAGGACGAGGTCGTGCGCCTTGGCGGTCCCGATCAGCATCGAACGGACGGCTTCGGGGTCCGCCGTCAGGGGCAAGGTGAAGGGAAGCTTGATGCGGCCGATCCGGTCGTTGCGCACCCAGTTCTTGACCATCCCCGTAATCAGACTGGAATTGGGCATGATGACGAGGGCCCGGTCGAAGGTCTCGATCTCGGTCGAGCGCACGTTGATGCGTCGGACGTAGCCCTGCTCATCGCCGACGGTGATCCAGTCGCCGACCCTTACGGCACGCTCCCAAAGCAGGATCAGGCCCGAGACGAAGTTGTTGGTGACGGTTTGCAGACCCAAACCGATACCCAGCGATAACCCGCCGGCAACGAGCGTCAATCGTTCGAAGCTCAATCCCAGATGCGACAGGCCCAGGGCCAGGGCGATGACGAATCCGACATAGCCGAGACTCGTCCTGATCGAATTCCGAAGCCCGGCATCGAGCTTCGTGTGGGGCAGGAACGTGACCTCGAGCCAGCGTTGGATCGCGCGGGTGGCGGCGATGCAGAACCCGAAAAGCAACACCGCGACAATCATCGCCGATAGCGAAACGGTCACATCGCCGACCGTGAAGCCGAAAAACGCCGCCTGTACGGTGGCCAGCATGTCGGTCGACTCGATGCGCCACGGTGCCAGAACGAGCAGAATTGCGATCACATAGAGTGAGATCCGCGCGATGCCGGCCAACAGGATGGCAATTTGATCGAGCGTGTCGGCTCTCAGGCCCATCGTGGACGACAGGACGCGACTGAGCGCGGACTTCGGCCGCAAGGCTGCGCCAAGACCCTCATCGGTTACGACGAGCAGCAGGTAGAGCAGGGCCAGCGTGCCCGCGACCTCGATGAGCTGTTGCACCAGGAAGGCCGCGAAGGCCACGTAGCCGACCAGGACGGAGCCGAGCAGCATCAGCACGACGATCCAGGCCATCAGCCGAAGGATCGCGGCCCAATGCTCCATTTGCGGCGTTCGGCTCGTATCCTGAGCTGCGGCCCTGGCACCG
>JBBPYT010000254.1:0-8130 GCA_038199665.1 Hyphomicrobiales bacterium | reverse complement strand
GTGGGTCTCCTGCTGCTGGCTCGCCACCTTGTCCGGCTTCGCGAAGAGATAAGCCTGTACCTTTTCGGCGAGAGGGCCGACCTGACGCCAATCGAAGAGCACGCCCGCGCACACCACCACGAGACCGAGGAGGATCAACCCCCAGGAGACTTTACGCTGTTCAGGCTCCGCCATGGCTGTCCCTTGTCACGATCCCACAGGCGCACCGCTCAAGTTTTCGTTGTTGAACCGCATCATAAGCTTTCGACCATGGTCCTGAAAATTGTCGGATATTTGAATATAGGGCGGCGCGCGCCGTTCGGTGCATAGAATCTAGTGCATGCTGTTCCGCATCGCCCTACGGGTCGCCGCAGACATCAGGGCAGGCTGGCGGGCTTTGCTGGGCCATTCCTCGCGGAAGAGCGTGGTTCCGCCTTGACGATCAGGCTGACCGGCACGAGGCTCACTCCGCGGTGCCCCAAATCTGCGGTGTAACGCTTTATGATTGCATTCGTTCCGGGCAGGCCTGTCGCCATCCCCAATGCGAAGCCACGGTTTCGGGCCAGTGCTTCGAGTTGCTCCAAGGCCGCCGTCACGGATACTGCATCGGGCTTGGCGTCGATCACCACATCGGCGCGCACCGAAGGAAGCCGAAGGTCGGCAGCGAGCGACGGAGCCAGGCTGCGCGCGGCCGAGCCGTCGTCGACGAAATAAAGGCCGCGCGCAGCGACCTCCTGCAGCAGCGGCTGCAGGGCCGCCTCGTCGGCGAGCAAGCGTCCGCCGAGATAAGTTCCGACGCCGGCATAGCCGGTGAAACGCCCCATGAGCCAGCGCAGGCGGTCCTCGTTGCCTTGCCGGCTCGCTAGGAGCATGTGCGATAAGGGCGGGTCGGCGTGACCGAAATCTTCCATCGGCAATTGCAGCACCACCTCGTGGCCGGCTCCGCGAGCCCGGCTGACTTGTTCTTCGAGGTCCGAGCCGTAAGGCGCGAAACCAAAGGTCACGGCGCCGGGAAGCGACGCTTCGGCCCGTGCCGTTTCGACGCGGTCGAGACCCATTCCGCCGATCAGGATCGCGATCCGCGGCTTGTTGCCGGCAAGGTCGGCGGGGCGGGCGTAGATTTCGGCCGGCCGGGAACCGTCGCTACCGATCTTCGGGAGGAGCCCAAAGGCGCTGGACTCCGTCAGGCGCGGGTCGGGCGCAGCGGCGAGCCCGACGGCTTCGGCCTGCGGAACCCTCAGCACCAGGGAATTCGAGCTGGCGTTGCCTGCCGGGCGAAAAACCGTGACTCCATTCTCGACCTGGGCGGCCTGCCCAACCAATTTGCCGGCGTCAGTGCCAGCCTCACCCGCCGGCGGGTTCGGTGACAGGGTGATGGCCGCCACCGGGGCGGTGGTGGCCGCCACTGGGGCGGCAATCCCGGCAGGGGTACCGCTCTGGAGAGCCCCAAGCTCGGCAGAGGTCGGCTGCGGTCGGTCTATCGGCGCCACCGCGAACGGCTCGCCGCCACGCCCGTCGTCTTCGTGCGCGGCGAGGAGACCCAAGCCGACCAAAGCCAGCCCGAAAGCAACCGCCATGGCTCCGCGCCGAGGAAGACGCCTCGAGCCTAAAGGGGCCTTCCTCGTTCCGAGTGGATCGTCAAGCCCATCTCCGGTCATGTTCTTCCAGCCTCGGATCACGCCGGATCAGTACGCACCGGGGTAGAAAGCTTCCGGGATCGGAATCCTGCCGACCGAAGAAGCAGGCCCGGCTACGCCCTCGAAACAGGACCTCCGATCGGCTCGGAGCGCCTTGCCGGACTGTCCTGGCAGAATGGAAATTCGCGCACGTGTCAGTTTGCCTGCGGGGTCTTGGGCGTATCGACCGCATTCGACGCCTTCGTGTTGCCCCGCAGCAAGTTGAGGGCGGCGATCAGCTGTTTGTCGTTCTTGGGGTCCGGCGGAACATAGGCCTGCGAGCCCTGCTTCTCGTCCTCGCCATTCTTCAGGTGCCCCTTGAGGGACGCTTCGCCCTTGGTGTCGTCCTTGCCCTTCATGTCGTCCGGCACGTCTTCCAGCACGATCTGCTCGGGTTCGATGCCCTTGGCTTGGATCGAGCGGCCGGACGGCGTGTAGTAACGCGCCGTGGTCAGCCGCAAAGCTCCATTCTGGCCGAGCGGGATGATGGTCTGCACCGAACCCTTGCCGAAGGAACGCGTGCCCATGATGGTGCCGCGCTTGTGGTCCTGCAAGGCGCCGGCGACAATCTCCGAGGCTGAGGCGGAGCCGCCGTTGATCAGCACGACCAGCGGTTTGCCGCGCGACAGGTCGTTGCCGGGCCGGGCGCTGTAGCGCTGCGTCTCGTCGGCATTGCGGCCTCGCGTCGACACGATCTCACCTCGATCGATGAAGGCGTTGGAGACCTCTATCGACTGGTCGAGCAGGCCGCCCGGGTTGTTGCGCAGGTCGAGGACGTAGCCCTTGAACCTGTCAGTCGGGATATCGGACTGGAACTTCTGCATGGCCTGCTTCAGGCCATCGAAGGTTTGTTCGTTGAACTGGCTGATGCGGATGTAGCCGACGTCGTCCTTCTCTTCGAACTTGACCGATTTGATCTGGATCACCGCGCGCGTCAGCTTGAAATCCTGGCCGTCCTTGTTGCTGCCGCGCACCACCTTGAGGATCACGGTCGTGCCCACGGCGCCACGCATCTTGTCGACGGCCTGATTGAGCGTGAAACCCGTCACGTTTTCGCCATCGATGGCGACGATCAGGTCGCCGGAAAGGATGCCGGCCTTCGATGCGGGCGTGTCATCGATCGGCGTGACAACCTTGATGTTGCTGTCCTCCTGGGTAACCTCGATGCCGAGGCCGCCGAACTCGCCGCGCGTCTGCACCTGCATGTCGCGATAGGCTTTCGCATCCATGTAGCTCGAATGGGGGTCGAGCGAGGCCAGCATGCCGTTGATCGCCGCCTCGACAAGCTTCTGCTCGTCCGGCTTCTCGACGTAATCGGTACGGATCTTCTCGAACACATCGCCGAAGAGGTTGAGATCCCGGTACGTGTCTGATGCCGCGGCCCGGGCAGGGCTGCCGGAAACGAAATTCGTATGGAGGGTGACCGTGGCGGCGGCTGCGCCCAGCGCCGCGCCGGCCACGATCAGGGAAACCTTGCGCATCATCCGCGAACCTTTTCCAATTCGGCTTTTGCCCACCATGGGCCCGGGTCTATTGCTGCCCCGTCTTTTCGGAATTCAACATAAAGAATGGGCTGGGCCGCGCCAAGGGCGATTGATGCGGCGGTTCTCACCGAACCGTCCCCCATCGCTCCGACCGGCTCGCCGGCCAGTACGAACTGACCCAGGGCCACGTTGGTATGGTCCATCCCAGCGAGAACAATATAGTAACCGCCGCCCGTATTGATAATTAAAAGCTGTCCATAAGTCCGGTAGGGTCCGGAAAACGAGACCCAGCCATCGGAAGGCGAGGACACCACGGCTCGCGGTCGGGTCGCAACAGAAATGCCATGTTCGAAGCTGCCGAAGCCGTCGTCCGTGCCGAAACCCTTGAGGATCGTCCCGGATGCGGGAAAGGGCAGCAGCCCCTTGGCGTCGACGAAGGCGGTGGCAGGCGCGAGCCGTGCCGGATCCTTGAAAGCCCCGGCTGTCATGCGGGCGCGTACCCCATCCGCATCGGTTTGCGCAGCCCTTCGCTGTGCGTCGTCGGCGGCGTGCGCCGCATCGGCAGCCCGTCGGGCCGATAGGACATCCGTTTCCATCCGGCCGATCAAATCCTTCAGGCTGGTCGCCCGGCGAGCGAGATCGGCCGCATGCTGCTGCTCCGCGTTCAACTCGCTCTCGGCTTGGACCTGAGACTCCTGCCGGGCCAGGACGAGAGCACTCAATCGAGCTTGTTCCACACCGAGACTCGCGGTTTCTTGCGACAACGTGTCACGACCGGACACGATCGAGGTTCTCACGCGCGTCAATTCGGCCAGGTCGGACGCGAGCGCCTCGGTTTCGTTGCGCAACTCCGGCAACACGGCGCCGAGCAGCATGGACGTGCGGATGGCCAGTAGCATATCCTCGGGCCGCGCCAGCATGGCAGGCAGCGGCTTGCGCCCCATCCGCAGCAAGGCGCCGAGCACCTCGGCAATGACGCCCCGGCGTGCTTCGAGCGACCGCTTGATGGCATCCTCGCTTCCGGTGAGGGTGTCGAGCCGCTTTTCCACCTCGGCCACCTTGGATTCGGCCGCGTGAACTTTGTCGGTGGCTTCGATCAGCGCCGCGTTGAGTCTGATGCGGTCGGTCCGGATCTCTTCGATGTCGGCTTGGATCTTCCGACGCTGCGATTCCGAGGCCGAAAGGTTGTCCTGCACGCCGCGTAGTTGAAGCCTTCGGGTGTCGAGGTCACCGGCGGTCGAACCTGTGCTGCTCTCTCGCGCAGGCGGAACGGAAGCCGCTGCAATGGGCCGAGACGCCTGCTGGGCACCCGCCGGGCCTGCACTCGCCAGCGCGATGAGGCAACCGACCAGTCGGACACCACGCAGCTGCGTCGCGGAGTCCAACCTCGCCGCACGATTAGCCATGCCGACCCGATCTGCCGAGACGTCGAGTGATTCAACGCGCAGCCTACATGATTCCGGGCGATCTCGCCATCGGATCCAGGGGCTGAAAAGGCGCTGAACCGGGCCGGTCAGGCCAACCATGAAGGTACGTGGTCGCGCCCGATCAACTCGTCATAGGTTGTCCGCGGCCGGACGACGACGCAAATGGCGCCGTCGACCAGAACCTCCGGCACGAGGAGCCGTGAATTATAGGTCCCGGCCTGCGCGGCGCCGTAAGCTCCAGCCGAAAGCACCGCAACGAGATCGCCCGCCGCAAGGGGGGGCAGCGGCCGAGATTTGGCGAGGTAATCGCCCGTTTCGCAGACCGGTCCGACGACGTCGACGACGGCGGTTTCGACCGCGAGAGAAGGTTCGACGACCGGCACGATCTCATGATGTGCTTCGTAGAGAGTCGGCCGAATAAGATCGTTCATGGCCGCGTCCACAACGACGAAGGTTCTGTCTTCTCCCTGTTTCACCAGAATCACCCGTGCGATCAGGACGCCGGCATTGCCGACCAGAAATCGGCCAGGCTCGAGCACAACCCTGACGTGGAGAGCCTCCATGTGGCGCTTCGCGATCGCCGCGTATCGGTCGGGACCGAACGCCGCAAGGTCGTCCTCGGCGTGATACGGGATGCCGAGGCCGCCACCCAGATCCACGTGGTCGATCAGATGACCGTCGGCGCGGAGCAGGCGAACGAGTTCGGCAAGCGTACCGAAGGCCGCATCGAACGGCCGCAAGTCAGTGATCTGCGATCCGATATGCATGTCGATGCCGGTCACGACGATACCCGGAAGGGCGGCGGCGCGCGCGTAAGTCTCCCGGGCGCGCCCGATCGGAATGCCGAATTTGTTCTCGGCCTTGCCGGTGGAGATCTTGGCGTGGGTTCTCGCATCGATGTCGGGATTCACGCGGATCGAGATCCGCGCTTCCGTTCCTTTCGACAGCGCGAGAGCTGACAACGACTGCAATTCCGCTTCCGATTCCACATTGAAGCACAGAATGCCTTCCTCAAGGCCGAGGGCCAGTTCACTCGAAGTCTTGCCGACGCCAGAGAAGGTGATTCGTTCAGGCGGAACGCCGGCTGCCCGCGCGCGGCGGAGTTCGCCTTCTGAAACGACGTCCATGCCGGCCCCGAGCTTGGCAAACACCCGCAGCACGGCCTGGTTCGAATTGGCCTTCATGGCGTAGCAGATCAGCTTGGGGAGGGAGCCGAAGCTATTCTCGAAGGCTCGGAACTGCGCCTCCATGGCGTTGCGCGAGTAGCAGTAGAAAGGCGTGCCGATCGCGTCGGCGACCTCGCGCAGGTCTCGCGCCTCGGCGTGCAGAATGCCGTTCCGGTAAGCGAAGGGAGACAAGGGAACGAGGGTCAGAGTATCGGATCGAGGATGAAGGGCTGATTTTGCGGCGGGAGAATCGGCGGGTTCGAAGGCTTCCTGTGGATGCCAGCCTTGGTGGGGTCGGACAATGTTGCGTTCTCGGGAGGCGCGTTGGGATCAGGCGGAGGCAACAGCCGGCCGCGGCGGCCGCATCCCCCCAAGGAAACCGCCAGCATCAGGACCACGCCGAACGCGGCCAATGTTCGAACCGTGCGGGAAGGCGCCAACAATATCTCTCCAGTCCGACTTGGGCACGACTATGGTCGAAGCCGAGCCTCAAGGGAGAATGAAAGCGCCAGGGGTCCGATCTCAACCGAGCGGCCGGCGCAGGTCATGCGCCGGCTCCATACCATGTTCTTTCTCGAACGTCTTAGGCTTTCGTCACGGGGATCCCGGCGGCCTTCAGGGCCTTGGCGACTTGGGCCACGCGGCGGCCCTGGTAGCGAGCCACGGCGAGGTCCTCGGCGGTAGGGGGATTTGCGTTCTGTCCAGAAACGGCGCTGGCGCCGTAAGGCGTTCCGGCCTGGAACATCGACGGATCGGCGTAGCCGAGCGGCACGATGATGAAGCCCAAATGCGCCATAGGATTGTAAAGCGAGATGGACGTGCTCTCGTTGCCCCCATGCAGTGTGGAGGAGGAGGTGAAGGCGGAACCGGCCTTTCCGTTCAGCTTGCCCTGGAACCAAAGACCACCGAGGCTGTCGATATACGCCTTGAGTTCGGATGACACGGCGCCGAACCGCGTTGGCGTTCCGAACACGATGGCATCGGCCCATTCCGCATCGGCCTCGCTGGGCGCCTCGTAGGCCGCATTCATGCGGTCGGCGTTCTCGGCCCAGCCAGCCGCCTGGGCCATGACGTCGCGCCCGACGATCTCTCGGGCCCGACGCAGCCGAACCTCGGCTCCTTCGGCTTTGGCGCCTTCCGCGATGCCTCGTGCCAGCGCTTCCGTGACGCCCGTGCGGGAATAAAAAGCGATGAGAACATTGACGCTGCTCACGTGAGGTCTCCGGTTCCGAATGATGTCTCCATGCATGGTAGGGTCGGCAACTATCGCGTAAAGACACATTATCTGGATGTGTTCCAACAAGTCAGTCGATATGTCCGCTCTCGGTAATCCGACTCTCGATCAGCTCCGCGTGTTCCTGGCCGTCGCCGAAGCGGGCAGCTTCTCCGCGGCGGCACGACAGCTCAACCGCCGGCAGTCCGTCGTCAGCTATACGATCGCCAACCTCGAGCAGCAGCTTGGGGGGCTTCTGCTATTCGACCGCTCCAAGAGGCGGCCGGTGCTGACCGAGGCGGGTCATACCATGCTGGCCGAAGCCCGGAAGCTCACGCTCGGCGCGGACGGATTGCGGGCCCGCGCCGGAGGGTTGCTGGCCGGACTGGAGGCCGAATTGACTGTGGCGGTCGACGTCATGATGCCCATGGAAACGCTGGTCTGCACCTTGGTCGCTTTCCGGGCTGCCTTTCCGACCGTCAACCTGCGGCTCTATATCGAGGCGCTCGGGTCGGTGGCCAAGCTCGTGCTCGACCGGGTCTGCAGGGTCGGCGCAAGCGGCCCCACGCTGAGCCTGATCAGTGAACTGGAGCAACGGCCGATCGGCAGCGTAAGGATCGTGCATGTCGCGGCACCGAGCCATCCGTTGGCGAAGCTCTCCGGCCGGATCTCGGCGCCCGAGGTGCGCGAGCACGTGCAACTCGTGTTGAGCGACAGGTCGGAACTCACGCGAGGCCAGGATTTCGGGGTCCTCAGTCCCGAAACCTGGCGCCTCGCGGACCTCGGGGCCAAACATGCCTTGCTGTTGGCCGGACTTGGCTGGGGCGGCATGCCGGAGGCCAGTGTGCGGGACGACGTCGCCGCGGGGCGGCTCGTCCTGCTCGAGGTCGAGGCGCTGCCGCGTTTCACCTACCAGCTTCTCGCCATCCATCGCACCGATTCGCCACCCGGGCCGGCGGCCCGGTGGTTCCTGGCGCAGCTTGCCGGGAGGGTGCCCGGGGACGAGCCACCCGCCGCCGATACAAACCAGATCAGCCCCGAGCGGACTCTGCGGTGAGCTTGCGCAGCCAGCTTTCGGCCTGACGACGGACGTTCGCCGGCGCCGTGCCGCCGAAGCTCGTGCGGCTGGCGACCGATCTCTCGGCGCCGAGCACATCGAAGACCTCGGTCGATATGCCCGGCTCG
>JBBPYT010000253.1:0-3394 GCA_038199665.1 Hyphomicrobiales bacterium | reverse complement strand
TGGACGGAACTCGAAGAAGCCGTTCGTCGCGCTCCCGCGATCGAGGTTGTGGTCGGGACCGAGACTCTGAAGCTGCCGGCCTCCACCCTGCGGCAGAAGCAGGCGACTTTCGAGGCCATCTATTCGCGTTTGCGCAAGGGTTCGGAGGAGCAGCTGCACGCCGTTCTGAGCGAGCTATGCGCCGCGACCGGAATCGATCGACCAGCGCTTGTGCGGGAGAGTTGCCTCGATTGGGACGAAATATTGCGTCTCTCCGGACATCCGCTCGCAACCATCGGAGCGCACACGCTGACCCATCCCAGACTGGCCAAACTCGATGACGCTTCCATGATGGCCGAGATAGGCGAAAGCCGAACCGAGATCGAGACCAGGCTCGGCCGAAAGGTGCACCATCTGGCCTATCCGGTGGGCGATCCGACCTCAGCCGGGGCGCGGGAGTTCGCGGCCGCGCTTTCTCTTGGCTTCACCACCGCCGTGACGACTCGTCCGGGCCTCATTTTCGGCGAACATGCCGAGCATCTCACGGCTTTGCCGCGCCTTTCGGTGAACGGCAATTGGCAGGACCTGCGCAACATCGAGGTTTTGCTCTCAGGTGCCGCCTTCGCGCTGTGGAACCGCGGCAGACGGGTCAACGCCGCTTGAGGCACCTCATCGGACCCCGAAGGGGCGTGTCGCAAATTTTCGAGCGTCCAGCCAGTCCGGCCTCGGCTCACGCCTCAGCTTCATGACGCCGACCGTCAGATCAAGTCTTAACTACTGCAGGTCAGCAGTGTGGCGGGATGCATTCCTGGCTCCTTGAAACGGCCGGGCTCTAAGCCTCCGGCTTTCTGGGCTGCCCGCGCACACTGCCACCGACGCTCAATCGGGTAGTTTCTTCGACGTAAAGCGCCCTGTCCTCAGGCGCCGTCCTCGCCATCCAGGGCTATGAAACCCCCCAATACTGCCCAAGGAATTGCCTCGCCCCTCGGGATCGGGCCGCTCCATCCAGGCGATCAGCGGCATGAGCGGCAGGATCCAGGCCAGTCCGACCACGGCGAAATAGATAGTCTGCACCAACGGCGACGCATCATGCACCGGCCGCGTTTCGGAGAGAACCATCGCGCAGAGCGCATAGGCGGACACGAACGCCAGCATGGCGCTCGCGCCGATGAACTTGCGGGTGCGTCGCCCCATGCCGATCCTCAAACTGCACAACTCCCATGCTGTTCTGCGCTGCTTCGGTTCTGATAGCAAAACGCACGCCCAAGCAAGATGCGACAGGGTGCGCATCGACGCTTGGCGGTTCCGCTCGTAAGAGTGGGCGGTGCGGAACAGCGCTTGGCGCCCTGAATTGCGCGGTTCTGCACCAGGCAAGGTTTGCGTTTCATGTCCCTGCGACAAAGCACGATAGGAGCTGTGGAGCCCCCACACCGCGGCAAAGCTATTGCCGGCGGTATTGCGGAACGCTCCTTGGCGCTTGTTCAGGTCTGGCTCTGGGCGGTGGCGGTCTGCATCTTCCTCATGGTTGTCGTGGGTGGCGCCACGCGCCTCACCCAATCCGGGCTGTCCATCACCGAATGGCAGCCGGTCATGGGGGTCGTCCCGCCGTTGACCGCCGACGCCTGGCAGGCCGAATTCGCCAGATACAAGGCGATCCCACAATACGCCCAGCTGTTCCCAGATATGGATCTCGCAGGGTTCAAGGGCATTTACTATTGGGAATGGGCGCACCGCCTGCTCGGACGATTCGTCGGGGTGCTGTTCGCCGTGCCGCTGATCGCTTTCTGGGTGAGCGGACGGTTGACGCCCTCGTTGAAGCCGCGCCTTGTCGGGCTTCTGGCTCTGGGTGGATTGCAGGGCTTCATCGGCTGGTGGATGGTGAAGTCCGGGCTCGGCGCGCGCGTCGATGTGTCCCAATATAGGCTCGCAATCCATCTCGTGACCGCATCGATCACCTTCGCTTGGGCGATATGGCTCGCCGAGGGGCTCCGAATTCCGAGGGTCCTTCCGCCCGCGCGCAGCGAGGCGCGGCTTCGCAGGACCGGCAGCCTCCTCGTACTGTGCATTTTCCTGCAGCTTGGGCTCGGCGCGCTGGTGGCCGGACTTCACGCAGGTCTCACCTACAATACGTGGCCATTGATGGACGGCCGCTGGGTGCCGCCGCTCGCCGATCTCGCGCGGCAATCGCCGCTCTGGTCGAACCTGTTCGAGAATGTGACCACGGTGCAGTTCGACCATCGAACGATGGCCTATGTGGTGTTCATCATGGCGTTTTTTCATGCGGCGGATGCATGGGGCCATGCGCCCGGCTCGGCCTTGGCCCGCCGGGCAGCTTTGCTGGGCGCGCTGGTCGCGATGCAGGCGGCGCTCGGAATCACGACATTGCTGCTCGTCGTGCCGCTCTGGGCGGCGCTCCTGCACCAAGCCTTTGCGATGATCGTTCTCGGCACCGCCGTCCTGCATCGACGGCTATCGCCGCCGCGCGCTTATTCCTCGTCGGCTGCGGCGAGGGCTTGATCGAGATCGGCGATGAGGTCGGCCACATCTTCGAGGCCGATGGAGAGCCGCACGGTGCCGGGTCCCGCACCGACGCTGATTTTCTGCTCGTCCGTCAACTGACGGTGCGTGGTCGAAGCCGGGTGGATCACCAGCGAGCGCGTGTCGCCGACATTGGCCAGATGCGAGAACAGCTTCAGGCGCTTGATCAACGCCAAGCCGGCCTCGTAGCCGCCATTGAGTTCAAAGGTGAGGACGGCGCCGGCGCCCTTGGGGCAATATTTCTGGGCGAGAGCGTAATAAGGGTCGGACGGCAGCCCCGCATAGCTGACGGTTGCCACGGCCGGGTGCTGGGTCAGGAATTTCGCCACTTGCAGAGCGTTGTCGGAATGGCGCTGCATGCGCAGCGGCAGGGTTTCGATGCCGGTCAGGATCAGGAAGGCGTTGAACGGCGACAACGCCGGCCCCAGGTCCCGCAACCCCAGGACGCGTGCCGCGATCGCGAAGGCGAAATTGCCGAATGTCTCGCCGAGCACCATGCCGGCATAGTCAGGCCGTGGTTCGGACAAGGCCGGGTAGCGCTTGTCGGCCAACCAGTTGAAGGTGCCCCCGTCCACGATGACGCCGCCGATCGAATTGCCGTGGCCGCCTAGAAACTTCGTCGCCGAATGGACGACGATGTGGGCACCATGTTCGAACGGGCGGACCAGGTAGGGGGAGGCCAGCGTATTGTCGACGATGAGTGGGACCTTCGCCTTGTTGGCGATGGCCGCGATGGCCGCGAGATCCGTGATCACGCCGCCCGGGTTGGCGATCGATTCAACGAAGATCGCCTTGGTCTTTTCCGACAGCGCGGCCTCGAATGTGGAAATGTCGTCCGGATCGGCCCATTTTACCTGCCAGCCGAACCGTTTGAACG
>JBBPYT010000252.1:0-16869 GCA_038199665.1 Hyphomicrobiales bacterium | reverse complement strand
GAGCTCGTCGGCGGTCTCGTAACAGGGGTAGAGCAGTCCATCCGCTTTCAATCGTTCGGTCGCGCCGCGGTAAAGAGCCGTCCGGTCCGACTGGCGCACAACGAAGTCCGGCTTGGCGCCGAGCCAAGCCAAGTCCGCCTCGATCGACTCGGCAAATTCGGTCCGTGACCGCGCGACATCGGTATCGTCGAACCGCAGGATGAACGTGCCGCCTAGCGCCTTGCTGAAAAGGTAGTTCAGCAAGGCGGTTCGGGTGTTGCCGATGTGGATACGCCCCGTGGGCGAAGGCGCGAAGCGAACGACGGGATGGGTCATGCAGCCTTATGGCCGAGGGTTTTGCGCTGCGCAACGCAGTCCGCAGATGCTCGAATTGCGAAGAAGGACATCGGAGGCGGCCGACTCTTACGCCACCTCGACGACCAGTCCGTCCTGCAACGTGACCCGACGATCCATGCGGCCAGCGAGCTCCATGTTGTGGGTCGCAATCAGGGCTGCGAGGCCGGTCGCCTTGATCAGCGACGTCAAAGTCGCGAAAACATGGTCCGCCGTACGCGGATCGAGGTTTCCGGTCGGCTCGTCGGCCAGCAGCATGCTCGGCGCATTGGCAACCGCGCGAGCGATGGCGACGCGCTGCTGTTCACCGCCCGAGAGCTCCGTTGGCCGGTGCTTGTGCCGCTGCCCGAGGCCAAGAAAGGAAAGAAGTTCCCCTGCGCGGCTGGCCGCTTCGGCCCGCTTCAGCCCGCCGATCATCTGGGGAAGCATTACGTTCTCGAGCGCTGAGAATTCCGGCAACAGGTGATGGAACTGGTACACGAAGCCGATGTGCGAACGGCGAAGCGCGGTTCTGGCCGCATCCGTCATGGTGGCCGTCGGTTCTGTCCGGACGAACACCTGGCCGCCATCAGGCTTTTCGAGCAGGCCGGCCACATGGAGCAGCGTAGACTTTCCGGCCCCCGACGGCGCCACGAGGGCGACGGACTGGCCCGGCCATAACGTCAGGTCGGCCCCGCGAAGGATGGCGAGGGTGGTCTCGCCCTGTTTGTAACGGCGTTCGACCTTGTCGAGCACCAGCACCGGATCGATTGTCATCACTCGTACCGCAGGGCCTCGACCGGATCGAGCGTCGCAGCGCGCCAGGAAGGATAGATCGTCGCCAGAAGCGACAGGAGAAGCGCCAGGAGAGTCACCGCCGCGACGTCGCTGGGCTCGATGACGGACGGCAGGTGGGACAGGAAATAGAGTTCGGACGGAAACAGATTGGCGTGCAGCAGGCCGTTGAGGAAAGATCGCATCGCCTCGACATTGCTGGCGACAACGACGCCAAGGACGAAGCCGGCAAACGTTCCGGCTGTCCCGATCGAGGCACCCGCGATCAGGAAGATGCGCAAGATGGCGCCGCGCGTCGCGCCCATCGTGCGCAGGACCGCGATGTCCGAGCTTTTATCCCTCACCAGCATGATCAGGCCGGAAATGATGTTCAGCGCCGCGACAAGCACGATCAAGGTGAGGATGATGAACATGACGTTGCGCTCGACGTTCAGGGCGTCGAAGAAAGTCTTGTTCCGCTGCCGCCAGTCGGTCATGACAGCCGGCCTGTCGATCGCCTTGTCGAGCTTGAGCCGCATCGCATCCATCTGGTCAGGGTCGTCGACGAACACCTCGATCACGGAAGCCTCGCCGTCCTTGCCGAAATAGCTCTGGGCTTCGGTCAACGGCATATAAACGAAGCTCGAGTCGAATTCCGACATGCCGATCGAGAAGATCGCGACGACCGGATAGGACTTGATGCGCGGGGCGACACCGAACGGGGTCTGCGCACCCTTGGCGGTCAGGACCGACATGGCATCGCCTATTCGCAGCCCCAGGGACTCGGCCAGGCGCTGCCCGATCGCGACGCCGCCGCTTTGCTCGAAACCGTCGAGCATTCCCTGAACCACATGGCCGGCAATGCCCGGCAGGCGCTTGATGTCGGCCTCCTTTATGCCGCGGACCAGCGCGCCGGCCTGATTGTAGGGCGAAGATACTCCCGCCGCGCCCTCGATCATGGGGATGACCAGCGCCACGCCCGGCACCTGCTGAAGACGTTGGCTGACGGCGTCGTAATCCGTCAATGGCGTGTCGGTGGCCTGGATGAAAACGTGGCCGTTGATGCCGACGATCTTGTTCAACAGTTCCTGGCGGAACCCGTTCATGACCGACATGACGACGATCAAGGTCGCGACGCCAAGCATGATGCCGAGGAACGAAAATCCCGCGATGACCGATACGAAGCTTTTGGCGCGGCGTGCCCGCAGGTAGCGGAGGGCGACGATCCACTCGAACAGGGCGAAGGGCCGCGTCCGACTGCTCGTCGCGGGAAAGGAAGACGTCGTTGCGGCCTTCACCATCGATCGACGTGCTCCTAGTGCCGGTCACCGGGCGAAATCAGGCGAGCCATGACCTCCTCGGGCGCAACAAGCTCACGTTCGCCGGTTCGTCGATTCTTCAGCTCGACCCTGTTGTCCGCCAGGCCCTTCGGCCCGACGATGACCTGATGCGGCAGCCCGATCAGGTCCATGGTGGCGAACTTCGCACCGGGGCGCTCTTCCCGGTCATCGTACAGGGTGTCGATGCCCGCCGCGAGCAGCTGTTTATGGAGCGTCTCGCAGGCGCGATCCGTGGCAACGTCGCCGACCTTCAGATTGGCGATGCCGACCGTGAAGGGAGCGACCGCGTCCGGCCAAATGATGCCGTTCTCGTCGTGCCCGGCTTCGATCATCGCCGCGACGACACGCGACGGGCCGATGCCGTAGGACCCCATGTGGACCGGCACCTCGCGCCCGTCCGGGCCATTGACGACGGCTTGCATGGGTTCCGAATATTTCGTGCCGAAATAGAAGATATGCCCGACCTCGATGCCCCGGGCGGACACCCGCGATGCGGCGGGGATCGCGTCGAACGACGCCGCATCGAACTTTTCCGAGGTCGCCGCATAGAGCTTGGTCCAATGGTCGACGACCTCCTGCAGGCCCGGTGCATGGTCAAAGTCGATCTCGGCCGGCGGCGGCGCGAAGCCGAGATAGTCCTTGTGGCAAAAAACCTCGCTTTCGCCGGTCGATGCCAGAATGACGAATTCGTGGGACAGGTCCCCACCGATGGGACCGGTGTCGGCCACCATGGGAATGGCTGTGAGGCCCAGGCGAGCGAAAGTCCTCAGATAGGCCACGAACATCCGATTGTAGGAATGTCGCGCTCCCTCGTGATCGAGATCGAACGAATAGGCGTCCTTCATCAGGAATTCGCGGGAACGCATCACGCCGAAG
Organism: Hyphomicrobiales bacterium; assembly: GCA_038199665.1. Lineage (GTDB taxonomy): Bacteria > Pseudomonadota > Alphaproteobacteria > Rhizobiales > Beijerinckiaceae > Lichenihabitans. The sequence continues at coordinate 13,567 of JBBPYT010000252.1, read as the reverse complement.
CGCGGCCGCACCTCGTCGCGGAACTTCCACTGGATGTGGTAGAGGTTGAGCGGCAGGTCCTTGTACGAGCGAACGGAAGACCGGAAGATCTCCGTGATCATCTCCTCGTTGGTCGGCCCGTACAGCAAGTCCCGTTCGTGCCGGTCCTTGATCCGTAGCATCTCCTTGCCGTAGTCGTCGTAGCGTCCCGACTCGCGCCAAAGGTCGGCTGGCTGAACCGTCGGCATCATCACTTCGATCGCGCCGGCCCGGTTCTGCTCTTCCCGGATGATGGCGTTGACTTTCGACAGAACCCGCAGTCCGAGAGGCAGCCACGCGTAGATGCCGGCGGCTTCCTGCCTGATCATTCCGGCGCGAAGCATCAGCCGGTGGGAAACGATTTCGGCCTCCTTCGGCGTTTCGCGCAAGATGGGCAGGAAGTATCGGCTGAGACGCATCGGCAAAACTCGGGGGGAGGTGTGCGGCTGGTAGGGCGGCCGCTGCGATGAAGCATTCGCGGCGCCAAACAATCGCAAGCTCGGCGAAAACACAAGCCTTCCGGCCACTTGCGCCGAACGTGGCGAATCGCATCAGGGCAGAAGCGCCGTTTCGGCCTAGACCGATTGCGCACCCGTTGCAAATGTCCGGCACACCGAACCGCGCAGCCGCACAACAGAGCCGGGCAGCCTCATCGCGAATTCACTCGTTGCCGAGCCAGTCGCGCCGGGTCTGCAGGCCGAATTCGTCGAGAGCGCGCTCTGCGATCGCCTGCCGGAGCCCGGCCATCAGCCGCTGGTAGTAACTGAGATTGACCCAGGTCAACAGCATCATTCCAAGGATCTCACTCGATTTGACCAGGTGGTGAAGGTAGGCTCGGGAATAGTCGCGCGCTGCCGGGCAGTCCGACGCCTCGTCGACCGGCCGCTGATCCGTAGCGTGTTTCGCGTTCCTCAGGTTAAGCTTGCCCTGTCGCGTATAGGCGAGGCCATGGCGTCCGGCCCGGGTCGGCATGACGCAATCGAACATGTCGATGCCCCGGCGTGCCGACTCGATCAGGTCCTCGGGCGTGCCGACCCCCATGAGGTAGCGGGGCTTGCTGTCCGGCAGGTGGGGCACCACGGTCTCGATCACATCGAGCATCACCGCCTGCGGCTCGCCGACCGCCAAACCGCCGATAGCGTTGCCGTGGAAGTCCATGTCGGCCAACGCCCGGGCGCTCTCGATCCTCAAGGCCGGTTCGGCACCGCCCTGCACGATGGCGAAGACCGCGCGCCCGGGAACGTTGCCGAACGCCCTGAGGGAACGCTCCGCCCAGCGCAGCGACATCCGCATGGCGCGTTCCGCCTGCTCGGGCGAACACGGCAGGCGCACACATTCGTCGAGCTGCATCTGGATGTCGGATCCGAGCAGATCCTGGATCGCCATGGCGCGCTCGGGCGACAGCGAGTGGGGGCTTCCGTCGATATGCGACTGGAACGTGACGCCGCTTTCGTCAAGGCGCCGCAGCTTGGCGAGCGACATCACCTGAAAGCCGCCTGAATCCGTCAGAATCGGATGCGGCCAGTTCATGAAACGGTGCAGGCCGCCGAGTTCGGCCACGCGCTCGGCCCCTGGCCGGACCATCAGGTGATAGGTGTTGCCGAGCACGATGTCGGCGCCGAGCGCCTTGACCTGTTCGGGATACATCGCTTTGACGGTTGCGGCCGTGCCGACCGGCATGAACGCCGGGGTTCGGATCGGGCCGCGGCTCGTATGGATCACGCCGGTGCGGGCGCTTCCGTCGCGGCCCAGGATCTCGAAGCGGAACTCCGGGGTCATATGGCCTCATCCGAGGTCGGCGCGGGGAGCCGCCACAGCAGGTTCGCGTCGCCGTACGAATAGAAGCGATAGCCGCAGGCGACCGCATGAGCGTAGGCCACGCGCATGTTGGCGAGGCCGGAAAAGGCGCTGACCAGCATGAACAGGGTCGAGCGCGGCAGATGGAAATTCGTCATCAGGCCATCGACGGCACGGAACCGGTAGCCGGGCGTGATGAAGATGGAGGTCTCACCCGAGAAGGCCCGAACCGCACCGCTTTGACCGGCGGCACTCTCCAGGACGCGGAGCGACGTTGTGCCGACCGCGACGATGCGACCGCCGCAGGCCCGCACGGCGTTCAACTGGTGGGCCACCTCGGCGCTCACCTCGCCCTCCTCGGCGTGCATGACGTGCCCCTCGGTGGTCTTGCTCTTGACCGGCAGGAAGGTGCCGGCGCCGACATGCAGCGTCACCCGATGCAGCGATATGCCACGACCGCCGAGTTCAGCCAGAAGCTCGGGGGTGAAATGCAGGCAGGCCGTGGGGGCCGCGACAGCGCCGGACCGGCTGGCAAAGATCGTCTGATAATCGGCGACATCCGCGCCGTCGCCGGCGCGCCTCGCCTCGATGTAGGGCGGCAAGGGCGGCCTTCCGACCTGTTCGAGCGCTGCGTCGAGATCACGGCCGCCGCGGTCGAACCGCAAGGTCACCTCGCCGGCCTCCTTGGCCAGGACTTCGGCCGCAAGCGTCTGCCCGACACCCTCCAGATCACCGAAGGTGACGTGATCGCCGATGGCGAGCCGCTTGGCCGGACGGACGAAGGCGCGCCACACGGTATCGGCTTGCCGCTTGTGCAGGGTCGCCTCCAGCCGCGCCACGGCCTCACCACGCCGGCGCACTCCAAACAAGCGGGCCGGCACCACTTTCGTGTCGTTGACCACGATCGCGTCGCCGCGGCGCAGCAAACCAGGCAAATCGCGGACGGTTTTGTCGTCGAAGGCTGCTCGACCACCTGGCGCTGGCGTCACCTGCAGCAGGCGTGCCGAATCGCGCGGCGACGCCGGCCGAAGCGCGATGGCTGCTTCCGGCAGTTCGAAATCGAAGTCGTCGACGCGCATATCGGTGACGTTCTATCGGCCACGCTGCCTCGGTACTTCGCCACGCCCGCTCCAACGGCCCAGACGAGAGCGGCTTTGCTTGCACTCGCCTTGTTATCCGTGACGCGCGGGTACCAGCCTTGTCGAGGCAGGTGGTCGATAAGCGCGATCAGCCCACGCGGGCCGAAACGATCCGATCGGGATCGCGCACAGGCTCGCCGCGCTTGATCTTGTCGACATTCTCCATGCCCGAGACGACCTCACCCCACACGGTGTAATTCTTGTCGAGGAAGCCGGCGTTATCGAAGCAGATGAAGAATTGCGAATTGGCCGAGTCGGGGCTTTGCGCCCGGGCCATGGAGCACGTGCCGCGCTTGTGCGGTTCGGCGTTGAACTCCTGTTTGAGATTCGGGTGTTTCGACCCGCCGGTCCCGGTGCCTTGGGGACACCCGGTCTGTGCCATGAACCCGTCGATCACGCGGTGGAAGGCGACGTTGTCATAGAAGCCGTCCGCGGCGAGTTGCTTGATCCGGGCGACGTGGTTCGGCGCAAGATCGGGACGGAGCCGAATCACCACGGGACCTTTGGTGGTTTCGAGCGTCAGCGTATTGTCTGTATCGGTCATCTTGCATCCTGATTGACGAATCGAATGGCGAAAATCTCCCCGGCGATCGCGGCGCCGAGCGAAGGTGAAAACGAAAGCGGCGTGCACCGTTTAAGGGCCGCCAGGAGGGAATCTGCAAGCTCGGATTTCTGCTCCGGTCCTGCGGCATCCACGAAAGGGACCCGCGGCATGCCGTTGACGGAGCCGTCGCGCCTGAAGCTGACCCGCAGCGTAATGGATGTCCACGGTTCCTCGGCCGGTGGGTCCCAGCAGGAACCAAGCGCCTGGCCGACCTCGATGAAACGCCTCAGAGACACCGGCACCGTGGGCCGTGGCCCGTTGCCAAGCGGTACCGTGAGCGCGAAGCCGTGCGGCAGCGGCGGCCGCTCTAGCGGCTGATCCTCGGTCGACGGAGAGGGTACCTCGATCCCGGGAGGCGGGATCTCTCCGGGTGAGGGCAGCAAGAGGGCCGGCGGCGGCAACACCCGGAAGCGATGCCTGAACCCGAGAAACAGGCGCGGCCTCAGATGGCCGCCGTGGATGCGGCGCGGGGGGTTCGCCGCATCGAGGGGCCAAGGCATCGCCGCGAGCAAGATTACGGCAATCGAGAGTACGATCGACCGGCCGGGCACCGCATTTACTTCGAGGAGGCGAGGCGCATCTTGATGATCTTGTCGGGGTTCGCGACCTTGCCGTTCTCGGCCTCGGAGCCCTTCTTGATGTTGTCGACCACATCCATACCCGACGTAACCTCGCCGACGACCGTGTATTGGCCGTTGAGGAAGGAGGCGTCGCCGAGACAGATAAAGAACTGTGAGTTGGCCGAGTCGGGACTCGAAGCACGGGCCATGCCGATCGTTCCCCGCTTGAAGGAGGTATCGGTGAACTCGGCTTTCAGGTCCGGCAATTTGGAGCCCCCCATGCCGGTCCCGGTCGGGTCGCCGGTCTGCGCCATGAATCCCCCGATCACGCGATGGAACACGACACCATCATAGAAGTGCTGGCCGATGAGTGTCTTGACCTGGGCGACGTGATTCGGCGCGAGATCGGGCCGCAGCTTCAGGGTGATGCGGCCGTCCTTGGTGTCGAGGTAGACCGTGTTGGACGGATCTTGCGCCCTGACGGCTCCAGCGCCGGCCAAGAGCGCGGCTGAAGCGATGAGCAGGACGTCGCGTCGGCGAAGACCCATGTTGACCTCTCTCGGGAAACAATTGACGGCCGCCTGCACATAGGCGTCGTCGGCTGCCCTGGCAAGACGAACCGCAACAGCGCTAGGCGCACAGGACCGACACCGAATCTTCGCCTTGCGCTCGGCCAAGAAAGAGCCGGCCGAGGCCGGCCCTCATGCAAGCGATAGTCTTGAGAGACCTGGCCTACAGCTTCTCCGCCGAATTGATCGCGGCTGCCAGATCCCCGTATTCCTCGTTGTCCTTGCCCTGAATCCGCTCGATCGTTTGCAGTTGCTCCTTCGCGAGGTCCAGCTTGCCCTTGATGACATAGGCTTCGCCCAGATACTCGCGCACTTGGGTATAATTGGGATCCAGCGCTACGGACTTAAGATAATAGGTAATACCCTTGTCGGTATCGCCTAATTTACGCGTCGCGTAGCCGCGGTAGTTGAGCGCTCTCGGGGTCTCTGGATTGTGCAGCAGATCCAGAACCTGCAGCGCTTCATCGTAGCGGTCGGCCTTTGCGAGCGCGTAGGCGTATTCGGCCATGTCCTCGTCCGGCAGTATGCCGCCGCGCATCTGCACGCAGGAGTGCCTCTTTATGTCCCAAACCGCTCCTTTGGAGCAGGTCGTCAGGTCGGTGCCGCCTTCAAAGCGCCTGATGTTTTGGCCGTTGCCGTGAGAACCGCCCCCAGCGGAACCACCGCCCGAAGAGCCGCCCCCAGCAGAACCGCCGCCAGCGGAACCTCCTCCGGCCGAACCGCCGCCAGCGGAACCTCCTCCGGCCGAACCGCCACCTGAAGAACCCCCTCCCGCGGAGCCGCCACCTGAAGAGCCGCCACCACCGTGGGCAAAACTTGGCGTTGCCACTCCTATGCAGAAAACAAGCGCCGTCGCCAAGCAAAGCGTTCGGGATGTTGCGCGCATATCGTCCTCCATGATCGCACGTGTCGCAAACACCGCATGCAGCGAATTATTCGACAGCGTGTTTTCTGCTTGCTTGGCACCCGGCTCAAATTGCTGATGCTGTAATGCAGGGTTCCCGACAGCCATGGACGCGCGGGGGGAGCGTTGTGATGGGCGCCACAGGCCAGGAGGAGGTCAGATCCGGGCTCAAGCCATGCTTGGCGCGGCTTTGGCGCTATGGTCTCGTGCTTTCGGGCAGTCGGGACTTCGCCGACGACCTCGTGCAGGCAACCTGCGTCAGGGCTCTCGAGCGAGCCCACCAGTTCTTGCCGGGTACCCGCCTCGACCGCTGGCTCTTCTCTATCCTGCACTCGATTTGGCTCAATGAACTGCGGGCGCGTCGCATCCGCCTTGGCGGCGGGTTCGTCGATCCCGAAGGGTTGACCGCGCCGGGCGAACCCGAGCGCCTGGAAACGAATATTTTGCTGGGTGAGGTGTTAAAGCAGGTTCAGGGTCTTCCCGAAGCCCAGCGAGAGGCTGTCCTTCTGGTCTACGTCGAGGGGCTGACATATCGCGAGGCTGCGGACGTGCTGGATGTGCCGATCGGAACGGTCATGAGCCGCCTGGCGGCGGCTCGGCTCGCTCTCGGCAAGTTGAAGCAGGGTTGATGGCACACGCGAACGACGAAAATCCCGACACCGACGCTCTTCTGGTCGCCTATCTGGATGGCGAACTCGGGCGCGCGGAACGGGCCGATGTGGAACGCAGGCTTGCCGCCGATGCCGGGGTTCGCGATCGTCTGGAGAGTCTGCAGGACGGGCGGCGGCCCTTCGTGCAGGCGTTTGCCGCGATGCTGGAAGCGGCGCCGGTCGAAAAACTTGAAGCCATGCTCGCCGCGTTGCCTGAACCCGGCAGCTCCGAGGTGGCCCGGACGAAGGATAACAGGAGACAGAGGCTCGTGCCGGTTGCGGCCGCAGTCGCCGCTGCCTTCGTTGCAGGGCTCGTCACCGCAGAGCTCGCCGGAACAGTGTTCAAAACCCCATCGCCGATCATAGCGGACACCAGCTCTTCGGCTCCTTGGCGCCAGGCGGTGGCCGAATACCAGGCCCTCTATACGCCCGAGGCTGTCGCCAGCATCTCCGACAACAGCGAAGCAAGACGCAAAGAACTCGACACCGTGGGTGCCAGGCTCGGGCTGGAACTCTCGCCCGAAGCGATTTCGTTGGCCAATCTCGAGTTCAAGCGGGCGCAGCTTTTCGGATACGACGGCGAAGCGCTCGGGCAGCTGACTTACCTTCATCCGAGCGGTCATGCCGTTGCGCTCTGCATCATCGATGACGGGCAACCCGCGATGCCCATAAGCTCCGAAAGCCGCGAGGGAATGGCCGTGGTATACTGGTCCAAGCAGGGACGCTCGTTCATGCTGATCGGGATGGTTCCCGACCCCGAGCTCCGAAACCTCGCTCTGGGCGTAAGCAATCGCCTGTAGGCGGCTGCGCCGCCTTAGGCCGCGCCGGCGGTCAGTAGCCGGTAATTGATGGCATCGACGAGCGCCTGGAACGACGCATCGATGATGTTGGCCGAAACGCCGACCGTCGACCAACGGTCGCCTTCGCCGTCGCCGCATTCGATCAGCACGCGGGTGACCGCGTCCGAGCCGCCCTGGAAGATGCGGACACGATAGTCGAGCAGTTCGAGATCGTTGATGAACCGCTGGTACTTCCCGAGGTCCTTCCGCAGCGCAAGATCGAGCGCATGAACCGGCCCGGTCCCTTCGGCGACCGACATCAAGCTCACGCCGTCGACTGTGACCTTGACGACCGCTTCCGAAACGGTGATCCGCCGCCCCTCGGAATTGTAGCGGCGTTCGACATTCACCCGAAAACGCTCGACGTCGAAGAAGTGAGGCACCTCGCCGAGAATACGCCGGGCGAGCAGCACGAACGAGGCGTCCGCCGCTTCGTAGGCATAGCCGAGCGACTCGCGCTCTTTCACCTCGTCGAGTAGCCGCGCGACGCGTGGGTCATTGCTGGCGACCTCGACGCCTAGCCGCTCGAGTTCGGCCAGGATGTTCGATTTCCCGGCCTGGTCGGATACCAGCATCTTTCGCCGATTGCCGACCGCCTCTGGTTCGACATGCTCGTAGGTCTTGGAGTCCTTGAGCACGGCCGAGGCATGGATGCCCGCCTTGGTGGCGAAAGCGCTGGCGCCGACATAGGGCGCGTGGCGAAACGGCGCCCGATTGAGGATCTCGTCGAAGCCGTGCGAGAGCTTGCTCAGCCCTGCGAGCTTGTCGCGCTTGACGCCGATCTCGAAGCGGTCGGCGAAGTCGCCCTTCAGCAGCAGTGTCGGGATAAGCGAGACCAGGTTGGCGTTACCGCAGCGCTCTCCGATGCCGTTCAGCGTTCCCTGGATCTGGCGGGCACCGGCCAGCACGGCCGAGAGGGAATTCGCAACCGCGTTCTCGGTGTCGTTATGGGCGTGGATGCCGACATGGCTGCCCGGAATGGCGGCAACGACTTCGCCCACGATGCGCGCCACTTCATGCGGCAGGGTTCCGCCATTGGTGTCGCAGAGCACGATCCAGCGCGCGCCGGCTTGGTAGGCCGTCACCGCGCAGCGGAGCGCATAGGCGGGGTTGGCCTTGTAGCCGTCGAAGAAGTGTTCGCAGTCCAGTAGTGTTTCCCGGCCGCGTTGTCGGGCGGCCTCGATCGAGGCGGCGATGCCTTCGACATTCTCGTCGAGGGTAGCGCCGAGCGCCACTCTCACATGATAGTCCCAGGTCTTCGCCACGAAGACGACCGCGTCGGCATCGGCATCGAGCGTCATCACCACACCGGGATCGTTGGCGACCGACCGCCCTGCCCGCTTGGTCATGCCGAAGGCCGCGAATTTGGCACGCAGGTGCGGCCGACGCTCGAAAAATTGCGTATCGAGCGGGTTAGCCCCGGGATAGCCGCCCTCGATGTAATCGACGCCCAAATCGTCGAGCATCGATGCGATGAGGCGCTTGTCCTCCAGCGAAAAGTCGACTCCGGTGGTCTGCGCGCCGTCGCGCAGGCTGGTGTCGAAGAGGGTCAAATACTCGCGCGTCACAGTCCGGCTCGTCATGATGCGGCACTTTTGGCAGGCGCCGGGTCGAAACGCTTTTCGAGCGTCGTATTGGCCAACCATTCGCCGTTGAGCGGCACTATGTTGCGCTTTTGCGGCTTGAATCCGCGACGTTCGAAGAAGGGCCGAGCCGTGTCGCTGGCATCGACCGTGAGACGGGTCGCGCCGCGCCCCCTGCTGAGCTTCTCGATCGCGTCGCAGAGCAAGGTTCCTATGCCCTGTCCCGCAACGGTCGGATATACATAGGCCATCTCGATCTTTTCGTTTCCTTTCAGCGATGCGAAACCGGCCGGTGCGCCGTCGATCGTGGCGACGAGCGTCAAGAGCCCCGCCAGCTTGCGGCCGAACTCCCCCTCGTCCTCGGCCATGGACGCCCAGGCCTTGCGCTGATCGTCATCGTAGTCGTCCCCCGTGAGATCCTCGACACTGGCACGAAAGATCGCCGCCAGCATCGGCGCATCGACGGGCAGAAACGGGCGGAGCGCCGCTTTGGACGATGCTTTGGCCATTAGGATTCACCTTTCCGGCCGACACTCCAGGTCGTCGTACCGTCCTTGTTGTCCTTCAAGGCGATCCCCATCGCCGCGAGCTCGTCGCGGATGCGGTCGGACTCGGCCCAGGTTTTTTGGGCACGCGCGGCAAGCCGCAGGTCGACGAGACTCTGCACGACTTCGGGATCGATGCCGGCCTCGCCATCCTTGCGCGCCTTCCATTCGGCCGAAGTTTCTTGCAAGAGGCCCAGCATGCGGGCGGAAGCGAGAGCGATGGACGCGCATGTCGGATCATAGACATCCCATCCGAGCTGGCTCACTCCGGCCTGCATCAAACCTGCCTGACTGGATGAAAAAAGAGCATGCAGCTTGCCAATGGCCGCGGGCGTATTCAGGTCGTCGGACAGCTCAGCAATGAAGTCCTCTCGCGGCAAAGGCTCAGCGGCGAGATCGTCGCGATCAATCAGATCATACCACCGGTCCAGGGTCTTCTCCGCTTCTTCCAGTGCCCGCACGGTCCAGTCGATCGGCTGGCGGTAGTGCGCACGCAACATGGCAAGTCGCAGAACTTCGCCCGGCCAGGACCGCCCGCCGAAAACACTCCCGGCAAGGAGCTCATGGATGGTGAGGAAGTTGCCGAGCGATTTCGACATCTTCTCACCTTCCACCTGCAAAAATCCGTTGTGCATCCAGACCTGAGCCATGAAGGGCTTTTCGAAAGCGCAGCGGCTTTGCGCGATCTCGTTCTCGTGGTGCGGGAAGATGAGGTCGATGCCGCCGCCATGAATGTCGAAAGTCTCGCCAAGATGTTTCCAGCTCATGGCCGAGCATTCAACATGCCAGCCCGGACGACCGCGGCCCCAGGGGCTCGGCCAACCAGGCTCGTTCGGGGCCGCGGGTTTCCACAGTACGAAATCCGTGTCGCCGCGCTTGTAGGGTGCCACTTCCACGCGGGCACCGGCGATCATCTCGTCAAGCGAGCGATGCGACAGCTTCCCATAACTCGGCATGGATGGCACGTCGAACAGCACGTGCCTGTCCGCCACATAGGCGTGGCCGGTCAAGATCAGCCGCTCGATCACGGTGATCATCTCGGGGATATGGTCCGTCGCGCGAGGCTCGACCGTCGGCGGCAGGCAGCCCAGGGCCGCGACATCCTCGTGGAACTCGCGGGTCGTCGTTCCGGTCAGTTCGCCGATGGCGATGCCGCTTTCCGCCGCGCGGATGATGATCTTGTCGTCGACGTCGGTGATGTTGCGCACATACCGCACATGCTCCGGGCCATACAGATGCCGCAACAGCCGGAACAGCACGTCGAAAACGATCACCGGCCGGGCATTGCCAATATGGGCGCGATCGTAAACGGTCGGCCCGCATACATATAGGCGCACCCGATCCGGATCGAGAGGCGCGAACGCCTCCTTCTGTCGAGTCAGCGTATTGTGCAGGCGCAAAGACATCAGACCTCCATACCTTGGCGGCGGAGGCTTGATCCGAGATGAACTTACGGCCAGGCGTCTCCAGCCAACACGAAACGTCCGTTGGTCCGATCCCTACGCCCGATCATTCAGCGGACAGGTCGAACCAAAGGCATCCCATGATCGCCGGAGATCCATACGACGCCAATGCACCTTCCCGAAACAAGGAAATGCATAGACGAGGGTGACAGTCCCTATAGTGCGGCAGGGCGTTCCAGCCGGAATCAGGCCCAGCCGGGCACTTCGATCTGCATATCCGGGGCCACGCTCCATACGGGCTCGCTATCGCCTGCCTCGGACGCCAGCGTGGCCAGATAGACTGCCGTCAACGGATTGCGCATCATGCTGTCGATGACGGCCCGGAGACCGCACAGAACCGGCAGATCCTTTCCGTCCATGGCGGAGATGACGAAACGCCAGTCGCGTTCGGCCGCCTCTATGGCGAACCGCCTGACCAGCCTTCCGACGAGATCGCCTACGGAGAGATCGCATCGGCCCGCCAGAATGCGCAGCCGATCCGCAAACTCGCCCCCTATGGAGACGACGGCCGCCTCCGCAACGCGTTCATTGCCACAAGAATGCAGGATATCGCCGACCAGCATGATATCCCTCCCATTGGTCGTGTTTCAGACTGACGGCATTGGCCGATGCCCGGAACGCAACAGCAGCGGCAGATCAACATAACTCCAGTGCTAATGGCCGATCAAGACGGCTTGATGGCTGAAGACGGGACGTTCATGGCCAAAAGTCGGTAAAGCTAAGATTCGTTCAATAGAACCGGACCAATGCAACTCCGACGGCAACGAAGCCGGCACCAGCCATCCGCACAAAGGACAGCTCGCGAATAGGTAGCCCGAAAAGCCCGAAGTAGTCGATCGCCATCGATATCAGGATCTGGCCGGCGATCACGAGGCCCATCAGCGTGCCGGAGCCGATCATGGGGGTCAAGAAGACGCTGAGGCCCAGGAAAGTCGCCCCCAGCAGGCCGCCGACGTAGAGGTACAGCGGAACGGCCCGCAGGATGCCCGCGTCGGGAAAATGACGCGTCGTCGCCAGGAGTATTGCGATCAGTGCCATCAGGCCGACACAGAACGAGATGATCGTGGCCACCAGCGCCCCGCCGACCAAGCGGCCCAGTTGCGCGTTCAGGGCAGTTTGCAGAGGGAACAGAGCGCCACCCAGAAGCGCGAGCAAGGAATAGACCAAGTTCATGATGGGTCCCTGCCCGGCCGTGAACGCTTGGATTTTTGGAAAGCAAGGAAGATCTGCCCTCGGCTGAGAGGCCATCCCGGACCAAGCGACGGCGCTCCAGCGTCCGCGCCGATCCGGGCTCCCGTTTTTTCCAAAGGCCATTTGCATCCCGCAGCTGCGCTCAGCTTCCCCGGGATGACACCGCTTGAAAGGCAGTTTCGCCTTATTTCGCCGACAGCCCGGCCTTGTCGGTCACGGCATGGGTCCAGGCACCCTGCGGCTCCTTGGTGATCACCGGATCCGACCCGGAGGACAACAAGATTTTGACCGTGCGATCGAAATCAGCCGGGTCGAGCGTCCCGGTCGTGCCTTCGGTCAACTTGTTGATCTCGTCGATCATGTGCTTCTGATGCACTTCGGTCTGGGCGCCGGACGCGTCATTGTCGAGCACGATCTTGACGGTTTCGTCGGGGTGCGATCTGGCGTAGTCCCAGCCCTTCATCGAGGCTTTGACGAAACGGGCCATCTTATCGACGAAACTCGGGTCCTTCAGCTTGCCTTCGAGGGCGTAGAGCCCGTCCTCCATCGTGGCGACACCCTGGTCGGTGTAGTTGAACACGACGAGTTGACCCGGCTTCATTCCGGATTCGATGACCTGCCAATATTCGTTGTAGGTCATGGTGGAGATGCAGGCGGCCTGTTTCTGCAACAGCGGGTCGACGTTGAAGCCCTGTTTCAGGACCTTGACGCCGCCGGGCGAACCATCCGTCTTGATTTTGAGCTTCGCCATCCAGGCCAGGAACGGATATTCGTTCCCGGAGAACCAAACCCCGAGCGTATGGTTGGGGAAGTCGGCCGGCGTTTTGACGCCGGAATCGGCCCGGCACGTCAATTCCATGCCCGACCGCTTGAAGGGCTGGGCAATGTTCACGACCGGCGAGCCTTTTTCCCGGGTCGCAAGGGCGGACGGCATCCAATCCACCACCACATCGGCGCCGCCGCCTGCCAGGACCTGTTGCGGGTTGATGTCGGGCCCGCCCGGCTTGATGGTGACCTCGAGCCCGGCGTCCTTGTAGAAGCCCTTGTCCTTGGCAACGTAATAGCCGCCGAACTGGGCATCCGCGACCCATTTGAGTTGCAGCGTGATATTGTCAGCCGCGAAGGCCGTACTCGCCGTGCCCGCTCCGGCCAAGGCCAATATGCCGCAAATTAGAGCTCTCATTGGTTTTCTCCCCTTCGATTGAATTCAGGACTCGCGGCCGCGATAGGATGGATGCCAGAACGTCACCCGCCGTTCGACGCCAGCAACGATCCCATATAAGGCCGAGCCGGCCAGGGACGCCACCGCGATGGTGGCCCAGACCATGTCGATGTTCATACGGCCCACCTCGGCATTGATCCGGAAGCCCATGCCGACGATCGGCGTGCCAAAGAATTCGGCCACGATGGCGCCAATGAGGGCCAGGGTGGTATTGATCTTCAGACCGTTGAAGATGAACGGCAAGGCGGCAGGCAAGCGCAGCTTCGAGAGCGTCGCGCCATAGGACGCCGCATAAGTGCTCATCAGGTCGCGGTCGGTCTGGCTGGTCGAAGCCAGGCCGGCATTGCAGTTGACCAGCATGGGGAAGAAGGTCATCACCGCCACGACGGCTGCCTTTGAGGGCCAATCGAAGCCGAACCACATCACCATGATGGGCGCGATGCCGACAATCGGAAGCGCCGACACGAGCGTGCCGAGCGGCAG
>JBBPYT010000251.1:0-4451 GCA_038199665.1 Hyphomicrobiales bacterium | reverse complement strand
TCGAATTCGAGGTGCTCGATTTCCTGAGTGCGCAGCGCAAGGCTGCCACCGAACCCGGCAGCTTCGACATTTACGATCAATGCTTCCACAATCTCGATATCGTCTGGTTCTGGCGCGCCATACAGCCGATCGATCTGAACCGTGTTCCCCTCTGGGACGACGTCAGCGAATTGACGAAGTCAGGACGAATCGACGCCGTCGCGTCGCCTGGCCGGGGGGATGCCCCGGTCAACAAGCTCTACGTCCAGCCAGGACTCTCGCTCGGCAGCAAGCCGTCGAGCCGCATCAGCATGCTGCCGACCGTCTACAACCTCGATTCATTCGCCTATGTGGCTGGCTTGTTTCCCGACCGGCGAAGCCAGGATGCGAGCTGGGGCTGGTTGTTCGACAAGGAGGCGAAGGGGCGGCTCGCGCTGGTAGACGAGCCCGCCATCGGGGTGTTCGATGCGGCGCTTGCCTTCGAGGCGCGCGGCGAAATCAGGTTCGCCGATATCGGCAACATGACCTCGGTCGAAATCGATGCGCTGATGGCCCTGCTTTGGGCACGCAAGCGCGAAGGCTTCTTCGCGGGGACTTGGAAGACCGCGGGGGAATCGGCCGACGCCTTCATTTCGGGCGCGGCCGGCATCGGCAGCATGTGGTCGCCGGGCGCGATCGCCGTAATGCGGGCCGGGCTCGACATCGAGGAGGCCGTGCCGCGCGAAGGCTACCGCGCCTGGCACGGCGGCATTTGCCTCTCCGCCCACTTGTCAGATCGGGCGCTCGACGCCGCATATGACTATCTCGGCTGGTGGTTGCGCGGTGCGCCGGCGCCGGCCATGGCCCGGCAGGGCTATTACATGTCCGTTCTCGATCGGGCCCGGGCCGCAATGCCGGCCGACGAATGGGACTATTGGTACAATGGCCAGCCGGCTGCCCGCGATCTGCCCGGCCCCGACGGCGAACGCGCGATCCGGGCCGGGACGATCCGCCCGGGCGGCTCGCATTGGGAGCGCGCGGGGCATATCGCTGTGTGGAACACCACGATGGACGAATACAATTACCTTGTGCGTCGATGGTCGCAATTCACCACGTCCGGACGCCGGGGGGAGGGGTGATGACGAAGACCATCGATCTGAATTGCGACCTCGGGGAGGGCCTGGGCTATTGGCGACTGGGAGACGTGGACGATGCGGAGCTCATGCCGCTCATCAGCTCCGCCAACGTGGCGACGGGGTTCCACGCCGGCGACCCCAACCTGATGAACCGCACCGTGGCCCTGGCGGTGCGCCATGGTGTCAGCGTCGGCGCCCATCCCGGTTACCGCGATCTCCACGGCTTCGGTCGCCGCACCATGGCGGCGAGCGCCGAGGAATTGGTCAACGACATCCTCTACCAGGTGGGCGCGCTGCGCGAGTTCGCGCGGCTGCACGGAACCAAGCTCGGCCACGTCAAACCGCACGGAGCGCTCTACATGCACGCGGCCGGCGACGAGGCGCTATCCCGCGCCCTCATCGAGGCCTTGCGGAAGATCGATCCGACGCTGCCGCTCTACTGCATGGACGTGTCGGTCACCTACGCGATCGGCCGGCAGATGGGTCACCCGATGGTCCGCGAGTTCTATGCCGATCGCGATTACGACCGCAGCGGCTCGATCGTCTTCGCGCGCAAGGTCGAGGCGCTCGACCCGGCCCGTGTAGCCGACAAGATCGCCCGCGCCTGCGTCGACGGAATGGTCGACACCATCGAAGGCGACCGGATCGCGGTCGAGTTCGACTCCATCTGCTTCCATTCGGACACGCCCGGCGCCCGGGCGATCGGGCAGACCGTGCACGACGCCTTGACCGGCAGCGGCCTGCGCATCGCCGCGCCGATTGCGACGTGAAATTGAGGACGGGAACCACGATATGGCCATAGTCACGATACCGAGCCCGCTGCCGGGCACGTTCTATCGCAAGCCGTCGCCCGACCAGCCGGCGTTCAAGCAGGACGGCGATGCGGTCGCGGCGGGCGACACGCTCGGCCTCGTCGAGGTCATGAAGACCTTCACGCCCGTCGCGGCGGAGGCGGCCGGCCGAATCGTCCGCTTTCTGGTCGAGGATGAGGAACCCGTCATGGCAGGCCAGCCGATCCTCGAAATCGAGTCCTGAGCGGATGACGATTTCGAAAATTCTCGTCGCCAATCGGGGCGAGATCGCCGTGCGCATTCTGCGGGCGGCGCAGGAAATGGGCATCGCCACGGTCCAAGTCTACAGCCAGGCGGATCAGACCATGCTGGCCGTGTCCATGGCCGACGAAGCCGTCGAGATCGGGCCGCCGCACCCCACCAAATCCTATCTGAACATCGAGGCGATCCTGAAGGCCGCCGCCGCCACGGGCGTTGATGCCATCCACCCCGGCTATGGCTTCCTGGCGGAGAACGCCGGTTTCGCGGAAGCCGTCGAAGCGGCCGGTTTGATCTTCATAGGCCCGACGCCCGAGACCATTCGGCAAATGGGCGACAAAGCCCGGGCCCGTAGCGTCGCCGCGGCGGCTGGCGTGCCGGTCGTGCCTGGCACGGCAGGTCTGCTCGATGGGGCATCGGTCGCACGAGAGGCGGCTGCGGTCGGCTTCCCGCTGATGATCAAAGCGGCCGCGGGCGGGGGCGGGCGAGGGATCCGGGTCGCGGCGGATGCCGACGAACTCGCCAAGCTTCTGCCGCAGGCCGCCGCCGAGGCCCGGGCTGCTTTCGGCGACGGCACCCTCTATTTCGAGCGTTTCATCCCGCGGGCGCGCCATGTCGAAGTGCAGGTGCTGGGCGACGGGCGGGACGTCATCCACCTGTTCGAACGTGAATGTTCGCTGCAGCGCCGGCGACAGAAGGTTTGGGAGGAGGCGCCGGCTTCCGCCGTTCCGGCCGATATCCGCCAAGCTCTATGCGACAGTGCCGTCCGCCTGGCCAAGGCCGTGAACTACCGCGGTGCCGGCACGGTCGAGTTCCTCTACGATGACGAGCGCGGCGACTTCTTCTTCATCGAAATGAATACGCGCATCCAGGTCGAGCATCCCGTCACCGAGGCCGTGACGGGCATCGACCTGGTACGCCACATGATCAGGATCGCGGCAGGCGAGCCTCTCGGCCTAGGGCAGGGGGATGTGGTCCTGCGCGGTCACAGCATCGAGGTCCGCATCAACGCAGAAGATCCGGCCAGGCTATTCATGCCGGCCCCAGGCCGCATCACGCGCCTGCGAGTGCCGGGCGGACCGGGCGTGCGGTTCGATGCTCTGATCTATCCGGACTACGTCGTACCGCCTTTCTACGATTCGCTGCTCGGCAAACTGATCGTCTGGGACGAAACGCGGGGCGCCGCCCTGGCCCGGCTTCGACGCGCCCTGGGCGAACTCGAAATCAGCGGCATCGAGACGACCCAGTCGCTGCACCAAGCGCTGCTGTGCGACCCGGACGTCACGGCCTATCGGGTGCATACGCGCTGGCTCGAGGGGTGGCTCGCGTCTCGGTCCCGGGTCACCGAAGAAAGGGGAACCTGATGGCACGCTATTCCTTTGGCGGGGACGAGCACATCTTCGTCGAGATCGACGAGGAGATGTCGCTCGGCGCCTTTTTCAAGAGCCTGTCGATGAGCAATGCGGTGCGCGAAAGCCGCATTGCCGGGGTCACCGAGGTCTGCCCTTCGAATGCGTCGATGCAGGTCAAGTTCGATCCCGACCGAATTGCGCCGGACGACCTTCTGGCCGAATTGCAGACTCTCGAGGTGCAGGCGGCAAAAGCCGCGCCCGTGCTCGAGACCCGCATCGTCGAAATGCCGGTCTTCTACAACGACCCGTGGACGCACGAGACGCTCATGCGTTTTCGCGAGCGCCACCAGGATCCGCAATCGACCGACCTCGAATATGCGGCGCGGATCAACGGTTTTGCCGATATTGCCGACTTCGTGAAGGCGCATTCCGGTTCACCCTGGTTCGTTTCCATGGTGGGCTTCGTGGCGGGCCTGCCTTTCATGTACCAGATGGTCGAACGCGAGAAGCAGATCGAGGTGCCGAAATATCTGCGGCCCCGCACCGATACGCCGAAGCTGACGGTGGGCCACGGCGGCTGCTTCGGCGCGATTTATTCGGTCCGTGGTGCCGGCGGCTACCAGATGTTCGGCATCACCCCGATGCCGATCTACGACCCCAGGCAGCAGATCCCCTATCTGCGCGAGTTCATGATCTTTTTCCGGCCCGGGGACATCGTCCGCTTCAAGCCTGTCGACCGAGCCGCCTACGATCAGGCGGTGCACGACTACGAGACTGGCCGCGCCATGCCGCTGACCCGCCCGGTCACATTCGATCTCGACGAGTTCAATCGCAACCCAAGCTCCTACAACAGCAAGCTGGAGGGCGTCCTCAATGGCGATTAGAGTCAGAAAGGCCGGTCTCGCCACGACCGTGCAGGATGGCGGGCGCCCCGGCTACTACCATCTCGGCATCCC
>JBBPYT010000250.1:0-5387 GCA_038199665.1 Hyphomicrobiales bacterium | reverse complement strand
GCGCAGGGCGCGTTTGCGTCGCTCGGTTTCGGCAGGCGCGTCGGCGCGGCGTTCTATGTCAAGTTCGCCAACAGCGACGAGGTGAAGGCGCTCGCGCTTCATTGGAAGGACGACCCTCCTTTCGACGAGGTGGTGGCGGTGCACCGGGAGGAGTTGGTCGCACTGCTCAATGCTTTCCGCGACCCTGCGATCGGCTATGTGGCGCGACCCTTCCCCAAATTCGCGTCGCGCTTCGGCCCCTATGACCACCTGTCGCGCGTCAAGGAGTGGTCGGCGACGAGCGGCGTTGAGGACGCGGACGAAGCGGGAGCAGGCGAATGAATGCCCCGCGCATAGCTCTGCCTCAGGATACGATTTTCCAGCAACTGCGCGCCTCGACCCCGGCGACCTCGGCCTGGGTGTCGGCCAATGCGGGGTCGGGAAAGACCCATGTGCTGGCACAACGCGTCATCCGCCTTCTGCTGGCCGGCATCGCGCCTTCGCGCATCCTCTGCCTCACCTTCACCAAGGCGGCCGCGGCCAATATGTCGATCCGGGTTTTCAAGGATTTGGCGTCCTGGACGAGCCTGCAAGATGGCGATCTTGCCGGAGCGATCGCCGAGACCGGCGCGCCGGCCGCCGGCGACGCCGACCTCAATTTGGCCCGCCGGCTCTTTGCGCGAACCGTGGAAACGCCGGGTGGCCTGAAGATCCAGACCATCCACGCCTTCTGCGAGCGCCTGCTCCAGCTGTTCCCGTTCGAAGCCAATGTCCCGGCGCGTTTCGAGGTGCTGGACGAGGCGCGTGCCGCCGATCTCCTGATGCGGGCCCGCGAGTCCACGTTGGCCGAGGCCATGGCCAACGAAGAATCGGACCTGGCTGCAGCAGTGGCCCTGCTCGCGCGCGAGACGGCTTCGGAAACCTTCGACAAACTGATCGCCGAGGCGCTCGGACACCGCGAGGCGGTGCAAGCGGCCATGCGCAGTGCCAAGACTCCGGAGGGTTTTGCCCGGAGCCTCGGCAAGGTCTTGGGCCTACCTTACGGAACCACGGTCGAAGCCATAGAACGGACCATCGTCGATGGCGGCCTGCCACCCGCCGAATGGCCCGACATCGCCCGCCGGCTCGGCGCCGACGGCGGCAGTTCCACCAAGGCCGGCAACAGGCTTGCGGCCGCGGCACTGGCGCAGCCATCCTCGCGCTGCAATGCCTATCTCGACGTGTTCCTGACCCAGAAGCTTGCGCCACGGGCCGACACCTATCTTCCGGTCGCGTTGCGCACGAGCGACCCTGCGCTCTGCCAGGCGCTCGACCGGGAACGCGACCGCGTCGCCGAACTCGCGGCGCGGCGCAAGGCGGCGCAGACGGTCGAGCGCACCTCGGCCCTCATCGCCATCGCAGGCTCGATCCTCGATCATTACGAAAGGCTCAAACGACGCCGCGGGCTGCTCGATTTCGAAGATCTGGTGGAGCGGACCCGCACCTTGCTCAAGCGGTCGGATGCGGCCTGGGTGCTCTATAAGCTCGACAGCGGCATCGACCATATCCTGGTCGATGAGGCGCAGGACACCTCGCCCGCGCAATGGGAGATCCTTCAGGCGATCAGCGCCGATTTCTTCGCCGGCGAAGGCCAGTCCCGCGCCGTTCGCACCTTTTTCGCGGTCGGCGACGAAAAGCAGTCGATCTATTCCTTCCAGGGGGCGCGACCGGACATGTTCTCCGCCATGAAGGACCACTTCCGCCGGTGCGCCAGCGCCGCCGAACGCCCGTTGGAGGACGTTCGGCTGCTCCTGTCGTTCCGCTCCGCCAAGGCGATCCTCCAAGCCGTCGACCGGGTCTTTGCCCATCCCCCCAACGCCCGCGGTCTGACGAGCGGAACCGACAGCCCAGAACCGCATGAGGCGCTGAAACAGATGCCGGGCCTGGTCGAGGTCTGGCCCGCCGTGATGGCAATTCCTCCGGAAGAGCCGCGCGACTGGCGCCTTCCGGTCGACGTTGTCGACCGGAACGAGCCGCCCGTCGTGCTGGCCCGCCGCATCGCCGATGCCATCGCCCGCTGGACCGCTGCCGGCTCGGGAGAGACCGTCGAAGACAACGGGACGCGCGCGCGTCGACCGGTGCGGCCGGGAGACGTGATGATCCTGGTGCGCTCGCGCAACGCCTTTTTCGAAGCCATGATCCGGGCCTTGAAACAGCGGGGGGTCGCGGTCGCCGGGGCCGATCGCCTGTCCCTCACCGAGCACATCGCCGTGATGGACCTGATCGCAGCGGGGCGGGCGGCGCTCGGGCCCGATGGCGATTTCACCCTGGCCTGCGTGTTGAAATCGCCGCTGATCGGCCTTGATGACGAAGACTTGATGGCACTGGCGCCAAGGCGCAAAGGCACGCTTTTGCAGGCTCTAGGGGGATCGAACGAGGCTTCGCATCGGAGCGCCGCCGCGAAACTCGCATCCTGGCGCAAGCGCGCCGCATGGCTCACGCCATTCGGCTTCTACACGCAAATCCTAGGCAGCGACGGCGGACGGCGCGACCTTTTGGCCCGATTGGGACCCGAGGCGGGCGACGCGATCGACGAGTTCGTTGCCCTGACCCTGGCGCACGAGCGAGATGGCGCGCCCTCGCTCCTCGCCTTCCTGGCTCGGCTCGACGGCACGGATCTGTCGATCAAGCGGGACATGGAGGCCGCCGGCGACGCCGTGCGCGTGATGACGGTGCATGCGGCGAAGGGACTGGAGGCCAAGATCGTCATCCTGCCCGACACGTGCGGCGTACCCAACGGCCGGCAAGACCCCAAGCTGTTCCGGCTCGGCCCGCAGGCGGCCGGGGAACCGGAGCCGATCCTTTGGTCGCCCAGGGTCGATGCCGATGCCGGCCCGGTCGCAACCGCGCGCGAGGAGGTTCGCCGGCGTGCCGTCGAAGAACACAATCGCCTGCTCTACGTGGCCATGACGCGGGCGGAGGAAAGGCTCTACCTCGCCGGCTATTGCGCCGACAAGGAACCGCCGGAAGGCTGCTGGTACTCGATGATCGAGGCTGCCCGGCTCGATCTCGAACCAGCGCCGGCGTTCTGGGATGCAAGCGAGACTGTACTCAGGCTCTGCAACCCGGGACCGCCAGCGTCTCAGCCACAGGATGCGCAGCCGGCGCCCGCTTGCGCCCCTGCCCTGCCCGACTGGTTGACGCGCCCGCCCCCAAGCGAAGCCGAACCGGCGGAGCCGCCAATCAGGCCGTCAAATCCGCTCGGCGCGGCCGATCAGTTCGCGCCGGTCGCCTGGACGTTCGCGAACCGGGGGCGTCCAGGCGTGCGCGACGGCCTCGCGGCCGGTCGCCTGATGCACAAGCTTTTGCAACATCTGCCGGACGTCGAGCCCTCCCGTCGACACCAGATGGCGCGGCGCTTCCTCGACTCCCAGGGCGCCGCCCTGGCGCCGGAGCAGCGTGCCGTCTTGGCCGAACAGGCAATCGCAGTCGTTGCCGACCCTGTGCTCGAACCTTTGTTCGGGCCCGAGTCCCGCGCCGAAGTGGCGGTGGCAGCACAGGTCCAGCTTGATGCGGAACATTCGATCGAAGTCGCCGGACAGATCGACCGGATCGGTATCGCGGCGGACGCGGTCTATATCGCCGACTACAAGACCGGCCGACCAGCCGCGGAACCGACCCCGAAACACCTACTGCAGCTGGCGCTTTACCGCGCCGCGGTGGCGCCGCTCTATCCTGACAAACCCGTTCGGGCCTTCCTCGTGTGGACGTCCGGCCCGAACGCGGTCGAGATCGAAGGCAAGAAGCTGGAAGCCGCTCTGGCGACCCTGACAATGTTGAAACCGAACGCGGCGCCTGCCGAAATGCCCGACAGGGTTGAAGGTCAGCCAAGCCTATCTTAAATCACCGCGCCCGCGTCGCCGACCCGGCCTCCGGCACGGCGAAGCGTCTCACGTGCGGTGGATAGCGTCGTGCGCCAAAGATCCTCGGGGTCGTGCTCGATCCATCCTGACTGCGGAGAGACCTGGCGGAACGTCTCTTGAGCGCTTGCGAGGGCCCCACGGACGCGTCGAACAGGATGGCGCGGGTCGACGTCGTGCCTTGGTCGATGACGAGGATGGCGCCGGACATGGACGCATTTCTGAAAAAACACAGCCTTTATACCCGGCTCTCGTCTTTCGACGCCGGCCTTGAAGGCCCTACGGGGGCAAGCCGGCTTGAGAATACGTTCAGAATCCCTGGACGCTTGCGACCGGCATCTTGTGTGACGCTTTGTCGGCGAGCGACTTTCGACCCTAAGTCTATGCCGAAGATATCGGGGGCAGCAAGCGAATAAACCGCGCATCTGAAACGAAAAAGGAGGCCCTCATTCGCCGTCGTTGCCATCCGCCTCGACCGGCCCTCCCGCCTCCACGACTTGCACGCCGTTGGCCTCGCACAAGGCCGCAACCCCGGGCGAGGGCAAGCGATCGGTCACCAAGATGTCGATCTCGCTCAGGTGGGCGACCCGGACCGGCGCCGAGCGCGCAAATTTGCTGCTGTCGGTGACCAGCACCACCTTGCGCGCATGTTCGATGATGGCGCGCGACGCCTGCACCTCGCGGATGTCGAAGTCGAGCAACGTGCCATCGGCGTCGATCGCCGAGGTTCCAATCACCGCCATATCGACGCGGAACTGCCCGATAAGGTCGACAGCGGTCGACCCGACGATGCCGCCGTCCGACTGTCTCACGCTGCCGCCCACCATGAAAACCTCGATGCCGCTGTTGCGGTAGAGTTCGGTGGCGACGTGAAGGTTGTTGGTGATCACCAGCAGGCCCGTGTGGCCCGACAGGGCGCGCGCCACTTCCTCGGTCGTGGTGCCGATGTTGATCAGTACCGACGATTGATTGGGCACAAGGCGCGCCGCAGCCTCGCCGATCAGCTTCTTGTGCGGCTGGGCGATGGTCTTGCGGGCATCGTAGGCGAGGTTGACAACCCCCGACGACACCATGGCGCCCCCATGCACCCGGACCAGCCGCTGGGCTTCGCTGAGCTCGTTCAGATCGCGCCGAATCGTCTGGGGCGTGACCCCGAAGAAGGCAGCCAATTCCTCGACCGCGACGCGCCCCTTCTCGCGCAGCAGATCGACGATTTCGGCTTGGCGACGCGACGAAACACGGGAGACCGGGGCGTTCATGGCGGGCGATCCGGCGGCTTAGAGGGTGAGATTGAAGGCGATCGAAATCCGCAGGGCGCCGCCACGATACGGGCGCACCTGATGCGAAAGCCAGGAAGGAAAGAGGAATAGCAGCCCTGGACGCGGGCGAATGGTTTCCGCGCCACCGACCGACAACCCGTCCTCCCCGGCAAATTTGAGCGTGGGAGCATACATGGCCGGGCCGGGACCGCGCGGATCGAGCATCTCGAACTCGCCGCCGAGCGTGTCG